>JBDHVM010000210.1:0-3214 GCA_039809725.1 Peptostreptococcus sp. | reverse complement strand
AAGCGATAACCTTATTGAGTTGGATTACAATTCAAATTATTTTAAGATAAGTGGTTACATTGCAAACAACAATGTATATCGTTCAAATAAAAATCTGCAACACATTTTCGTTAATGGAAGATATATAAAAAGTTCAAATATTATGAATATAATTAATGACTCTTATAAATCAATTATCCCTATAAATAAGTTTTCAATATATTTTATAGAGTTGGAGATTGACCCTTCAAAAATTGATATTAACATTCATCCAAATAAGTTGGATATAAAATTTGAAAAAGAAGAACAGCTTTTATCTGAACTAAGCGACTACATCAGGGGGATGCTTTTAAAAACAAGCTTAATTGGCAAGTACAAAGATAGGTATAGTTACTCTGAAAAAAGTGACATAGAATTATCTACTGATAAAAAACAATCTAGTACGATAAATTCGTTTGCAAAGGACGTAAAAGTTCCGTTTGATAGTTTTTCTTTTTCACCAAGCGAACAAGAAACAAATGAAAAGAGTTCTATAAATGAAAATACTCTTATTAAAAATAATAAAAATTATAACTATGAAGAAAATACTACCGACATCAGTAAACACATTCCTACTGAAAAATCGGATACTACTTCTGAATTAGAAAACAAAAACATTAATTTTCTAGACCTATTAAAAGCAAGTGAAATGAATAGTCCTACAAGTGCAAATCAACACTTAAATATTAATGAACCTACACAGATTGATTTTTATGATGGACAAAAAGATTCTGACTTTGATAACCTAAAATTCGTCGGAATACTGTTTGATTTATATGTTATTTTTTCTAAAAATGATGAGATGTACTTTTTAGATCAACACGCTGCTCACGAAAGGGTTCAGTTTGAGAAATATATGAAAAAATTTAGACTAAATGAAATAAGCACACAGATTTTACTAGAGCCAATAATCCTTGAGTTGTCTCCAACAGATACTTTGATAGCATCAAAAAGTTTAAAAATCTTTGAAAGATTCGGATTTAAAGTAGAGGAGTATGGACATAGAAATCTTTCAATCAGAGGTGTACCAAATACTTTTGGGCAGCCTGAAAGTGCACGATTCATATACGAGTTGATTGATAACTTGGATAATCTTGGAAGTGTATATGATACTAAGTATGATGATATAGCTGAAATAGCATGTAAATCAGCAATAAAAGCTAATGACAAATTGAGCAAGCAAGAGGTAGACGAATTAATATCTCAACTAAAAGTTTGCGAAAATCCATACACTTGCCCACATGGAAGGCCTGTTATGGTTAAGATGACAAAATATGACATAGAAAAATTGTTCAAAAGAAAGATGTAATAGGTGATAAAATGAATAAAATACCTATATTGATACTCACTGGACCTACAGCCGTGGGAAAAACAAACCTATCAATAAGACTTGCTCAGGAGTTAAATGGCGAAATTATTTCTGCTGACTCTATGCAAATTTACAAATATATGGATATTGGAAGCGCAAAAATTACAGAAGAAGAAATGGAAGGAATAAACCATCATATGATAGATTTTATTGATCCTAGTAAAGAATTTTCGGTTTCTGAATTTAAGTCCTTGGCTGAGAATCTCATCGTTGATATATACTCAAGGGGTAAATACCCAATTGTAGTAGGAGGGACAGGTTTATACTTAAATTCATTGATTTTCGATATGGATTTTGCAAATACATCTTCTGATGATTCCATAAGAAAACGCCTAGAGCAAAAACTTGAAACCAAAGGATCATTATATCTTTATCGTATACTTGAGAAATTGTCATATGATTCTTCTAAAAAAATACACCAAAATAACTCAAAACGTGTGATACGTGCAATTGAGGTTTATCTGCAAGGAGGTCAACTTAACGATTTTTCCACTGATTTAAAATATAATCAAAAGTTTGATTCAAAAATAGTGATTCTAAATAAAAATAGGGAAATTTTATACGATAGAATTAATTTAAGAGTTGATATTATGATGCAATCGGGTCTTGTAGATGAAGTTAAAAAGCTTCATAACATGGGATTTACAAAAAATATGATTTCTATGAAAGGAATCGGTTACAAAGAGATATTAGATTTTTTAGATGGTAACAGTTCCTTAGAAAGTGCTATCGAAAAAATAAAGCAAGGGTCGAGGCGTTATGCAAAAAGACAATTAACTTGGTTTAAAAAATATAAAAATGCACTTTGGATAAATAATGATGAAGTAGAGAATATTGAAGAACAAATCAATATTATTAAACAATTTATAGCAACAACGGAGGAGAAATGTTAAAAGAAACAGAAGAATTACTTTTAAATAAGTATAATATAGAAAAGCAAATACTAGAATTGTCAAATGAGGTTGAAAAAGATATACGTCCACTATTTAGCAAAGTAGATGAAATTAGGGAGTACAATCAGCTTAAAGTTCTAAATGCAATGCAAGAAGCTAATTTAAGCGATAACCATTTTAATTGGACAACAGGATATGGTTATAACGATATAGGGCGTGAAAAGGTTGAAGAAATTTTTGCTAAAGTTTTTAACGCAGAAGATGCACTAGTTAGACCTCAAATTGTAAATGGGACTCACGCACTTTCTCTTACAATTCAAGGAATAGTTAGACCAGGAGATGAAATTTTATCAATCACTTCTGCACCATATGACACACTTCAAGGCGTAATTGGTATACGAGAAGAGAAGGGATGTCTTAAAGAGTTTGGAGTAACATACAAACAGGTTGATTTTTTAGAAGATGGCAATATTGATATAGAAACATCAAAAAAATCTATAAATGAAAAAACAAAACTTATAATGATACAAAGGTCAAAGGGATACGCTTGGAGAAAGTCACTTAGTATAGATGATATTAAACAAGCTATAAAAGCAGTAAAATCTGTTAAGCCAGATATTATCGTAATGATAGACAATTGTTACGGTGAGTTTCTTGAAATTTTAGAGCCTACTGACATAGGAGCTGATGTAATAGCTGGTTCGCTAATTAAAAATCCCGGTGGTGGATTGGCATTAACTGGTGGATATATCGTTGGAAAAGCTGAAATTATAGAGATGATCTCTTATAGACTTACATGCCCAGGTATTGGGAAAGAATGCGGACTTACTTTTGGAACTACAAGAACTATATTGCAAGGTCTTTTTCTAGCTCCAACCATTGTATCTCAGGCAGTAAAAGGTGCAATTTATTGTGCGAGACTATTTGAAAAACT
>JBDHVM010000209.1:0-3230 GCA_039809725.1 Peptostreptococcus sp. | reverse complement strand
GCATTACGTCTTTGCAACCTGCTGGTATGAGTTTGTTGCCGTCTTTAATCGCTCCACTGAGTATGGGCCTATAGTATCCAGCATCAACATTACTTTCTCTTAATACCCCCACAATCTCAGATGATACGAATGTTTTACCAATATCAGTTCCTGTTCCAGTGATAAATATGGCTTTATGTTCTTTTTTAAAATTATTGATTAAATCTTGTATTTCACTTATTTCCTTATATATCATCTCTAACCAAAAACCCCATTTCTTTTACCATTTCGATATCTTCTTTTGTAAGTATACCTGCAGTTGTTAGCATTTCACCTGATATCATTGAATCAACTCCTGAATCTATTGCTACTCTTCCTTTGTCACCCAAAAGAGCTCTACCACCAGCAAGGCGAATGCTCGTCCTAGGCAAAATAAATCTATAAATAGCAAGTATCCTTCTTAATTCTTCGTAACTTACCTTGCTGTTATTCTCAAAAGGTGTATTTTTTATTGGATTTAATACATTTATTGGAACCGAGTCCACATCAAGATCTCTAAGGGTAATAGCCATATCAATTCTATCTTCTATAGTTTCACCCAAACCGAATATCCCACCACTACATATTTCAAGACCTGCCTCTTTAGCATCTTTTATTGCCCGAACTTTATCATCGAAAGTATGAGTTGAACAAATGCTCGGAAAAAATCTTTTTGAAGTTTCCAAATTATTATGATATCTTCTAACTCCAGATTCTTTCAGCCTTATAAACTGGTCAAACTCCAAAAGCCCATTGGATGAACAGAGTTTTATTGGGGATTTTTCTTTTATTTTTTGAAACGTATTACATACTTTATCTAGTTCAGTTTCAGTTAGCTTCCTGCCAGATGTTACTATGGAAAATCTATTTACACCGTTTTTATAATTTAATACTGCATTTTCTACTATTTCGTCATCTTCTAGGATGTCATATTCTTCAACCCCAGTACTATAATGAGCTGATTGAGCGCAAAATTTACAGTCCTCTGAACATTTTCCACTTTTTGCATTTATGATTGTGCACAGGTCAAATTTCTTATCAAAAAAACTATCTCTTATTTCGCAAGCATACTCTGTAAGAAGATCAATATCTGCTAGTAGTAAAATATCTATATCTTCCATATTCACCTGATACCCTTTTAAAATCTTATCTTTTAGAGTTTTTAAGGTTGACTCACAGTTTTTATATTTATTACCTATACTTTTATCATCTGAACATATATTATCTATTTCCATATTATTAATTTCTACATTTTTTATTTCTTCAGAAAATACTTCTTTCACTATATTTTCACTACCTTTCTAATCCTAAGGTCAATTGCAGATGCAAGGAAAGTAGCAATCAAATCTCCTGGCATATCTATTGGAAAAGCACCTATTAAAATCAAATATATTGGTGTTTTAACTCCTGTATAGAAATTTAATATCATATATTTATACGAAAACCCTATTAAATATATAACTAAAAATCCTACAAATCCAGCAATAAATAGTTTTATAAATGTATCTCCACCGTTCTTTTCTGTAATATATCCCGTTAAGTATGCTCCTACTGCAAAACCAATTAAATAACCAAATGTAGGTCTTAATACATAAGATATTCCTCCACCTGCTGCAAAAATTGGAAATCCAACTAATCCCATGATTATATATATGCTAAGTGCTAAAAACCCCTTCTTAGATCCTAGCAACATTCCAGCCATAATCACAAATAAAAACTGCAATGTGAAGTAATCCGAATTTGGTAGTGGTATCTGTATAAAAGCACCAACTGCACATAGTGCAACAAATAACGAGCACAAAACCATATCCCTTACATTAACTCTATTTTTTGACATTGATGTTTCACTCATTTTTATTCCTCCGCTAATATTATTATTTTCAAAAACTATAATACCATAAATATAGCATCCTGTAAACTAACTTTTATCTAGGTTGACAATATAATTCTAATCTTTATATAACTCCAAGTATCTGTTAGTTTTTTTATTTATAACTATTTTACCTCTGTCGTACTATTATTTTTATTTTTGACTTTATTTCCTATATTGTACTATTATTTTATGATATAATTGTTATATCTAGGCAATTATCCAAATCGATGAATATATATTGCCAGTACGGAGGTATTAATTATGGGAATTAAAATAGTTATAGACTCTGCTTCGGATTTCACATATAAAGAAGCTCAAGAGTTGGGATTGACTTTTTTACCACTTACAATTTTATTTGGTGATAAAGAATATAAAGATAATGTTGATATTACAAATAGCGAATTTTATGATTTAGTCGAAAATGAAGAACAAATGCCAAAAAGTAGTCAGGTTACTCCTTACGCTTTTGAACAAGCTTTTTCTAAAATAGTTGAAGACGGTGATATTGCTATTGCCATTACTATTTCTTCAAAATTATCAGGAACTTATGCAAGTGCTACTATTGCAGCTCAAAATTTCCCTGGTAAAGTTTTTGTAGTCGATAGTAAAAGTGCATCTTCTGGTGAGAGGTTGTTAATTATGTATGCACTTGAATTACTAAAGACAATGAATAATCCTAGCGAAATTGTAGATAAATTGGAGTCAAAAACAGATAAAATTATTGTATACTATCTGCTTGATACTTTAGAATACTTATACAAAGGTGGTAGACTATCCAAATTGGGTGCAGTTGCAGGAACAATAATGTCTGTAAAACCTATTGTTACCATTGTAAATGGTGAGGTATCACTTGCTGGAAAAGCAAGAGGATTTAAAAAAGGTTGTTCTCTCCTTTTCAACCTAATTAATAATACAGGTGAAATAGATGAATCGATGCCATATGTATACGCATACTCAGGTAGTAGCGACTATTTATTAGATCAGTACAAAAAACTTTATCCAGAAACATTTAAAAAAGATCTCAGTGAAATAGATAACTGCTCAATAGGAAGTACGGTTGGAACACATATAGGACCTGGTTCTGTTGGGGTTTCGTTCTTTCTTAAATAGTAAAAGTGTATGCATATCTCTCGCTTAGTTGAAAGACTTGTGTCGATTTTTAGCTAAAGCTAAAAATTCCTTGAGATTTTTCTTGTAATAATATCAAAATGGCTATTTCCACTCAATTTTATGGAAAATAGCCATTTTGATTTTTTATGGTCGTTAATTTAATGTATACAATACAATTTCAGGTTTACAATTTATTCTAACTAATACAGCCGATCCACCCAACCCTTTA
>JBDHVM010000208.1:0-3231 GCA_039809725.1 Peptostreptococcus sp. | reverse complement strand
ATTTTAAAACTAACTTCAAATAGTTATTGTATACACCATTTTGCAGGCTCATGGCAAGAAAAATCAGCTTTAGATAAAATGAAATTATTTATATTCAGAAAAGTCTTAAGTCCTAAATTAACAGATAAACTAATTCAAATTAAGCGAAAGTTTATAAATAATTAATTTATTATATTTTAGTTCTAAAAGATGTAGTATTCAATTCGTAAAAAAACTAAACTTGGAAAAAAGACTTTCTTCAAAAATTTATGCTATTTTTGTATGATAAAGAAAAATATAAACAGCAAGCAAAAGAAAATGCAGCTCAAATAATGGATAAATTTTCTATCCAAAAACATTTGAAAGCAATTTCAAGCGTTTATTTCACTTTATTAAAATAAGACGGTTCAATCTCGCCTACTACGAGACAGGCAGTCTCAACGATTAAACAATGATTTATACAAAATGCTAAACTACTTTCCAAAATACTTTACCAACCGCGCCATTGGGCTCTACTTTATCTCTATCGTAGTAATATCCGGTCTATTTATGAATCGAGTAATGAGTCCATTGTGGATATTGATAGCCGCACTTTCAGTTGTTGGGTTTTTCTATTTTTCAAATTTACTCACTCGAAAATGGCAAAATTACTCTACAAAACTGTTTCTTAAAAAAGTGTTTTGGACTGCATTCGGCATCAGAGCAGGTTGGGTTGTAATTAGTTATTTTCTTTACATATACTTCACAGGAATACCTTTTGAATTTGGAGTTGCCGATGCCGGATTTTATAATGAGATAGCCCGTTATGGAAGTGAGCTACTTGGACAAGGAAAATTGAATATTATACCACCGATGGTTGCCTATTCAGGTGGTTTAGATCTGTCTGACACCGGTTATCCTGTCTATTTAAGTATAGTATATCTTCTTACTGGAAAATCTATTCTCTTAGCTCGTATCATTAAAGCCTTATGGAGTGCTTGGACAGTAGTATTGATATTTCAATTAACCAAACGTAACTTTGGTGAAAGTACAGGACGCATAGCAGCCATACTTGCTATGCTTATGCCCAACTTAATTTATTATACCGGTATGCACTTAAAAGAAGTAGAGATGGTTTTCCTTACAGTCGCTTTTATAGAGCGTGCTGATCACCTTCTTCGAAGTAATAAATTTGGTTTTGTAAATATAGCAGTACCCTTACTATTGGCTGTGTTATTGTTCTTTTTCCGTACAGTACTTGGCGCGGCAGCTTTGTTTGCTTTGTTTACAGCCTTGCTTTTCTCCTCAGCTCGAGTTATTGGTTGGGGCAAACGAATTGTAATCGGTATTTGGGTAGTAGTAGCCGTAGGTTATTTTCTTGGAGGTCGCATTGCCAATGAAGTAGAGGAGGTGTGGGCTGATCGACATATGAACCAACAACAATCCTATGAATGGCGTGCTCAACGTGAAGGTGGTAACACCTTAGCAGGGCAGTTAAATAAAGCAATTTTTTTACCTCTAATTTTTAATATTCCTATCCCAACTATGGTGCAAGTAAATGGGCAGGAGAATCAGATGATTATTCACGGAGGTAATTTTGTGAAAGAAATTTTAGTGTTTTTTGTGTTAATCGGAGTATTTGTACTGTTGAGAGAAAAAATATGGAAGGAACACTTACTGATGATAACTTTTATATTATCGTACCTCTTAATTTTGGCACAAAGTGCCTTTGCACAGTCCGAACGTCTTCACCAGCCCGCCTTACCTTTTATCCTTATATTGGCTGCTTTTGGAGTTTCACAAATTACGAATAAACAAAAAAAATATTTTACGTGGTATATGGGATTGCTAATTGTGATGTTCGTAGGCTGGCAGTGGTTTAAATTGGCAGGGAGAGGGATGGTATGATGAGGTAAGAACTAAGAGTTAAGAACTAAGAACTAAGAGTTAAGAACTAAGAACTAAGAGTTAAGAACTAAGAACTAAAAGTTAAGAACTAAGAACTAAAAGTTAAGAACTAAGAATTAAAAGTTAAGAATTAAGAACTAAAAACTAAAAACTAAATATTATGAGGGAGTCGGTTTTGAAGACAAAGAGTTATAGTTTTGCGGTTCGAATAGTAAAATTATCCGAGTTTCTTAGGAATGATAAAAAAAGAATTTACGCTTAGTAAACAGGTGTTGAGAAGTGGTACGTCTATTGGAGCATCTATTCGAGAAGCTGAATTTGCTCAAAGTGATTTAGACTTTATTCATAAATTCAGTATTTCATTAAAAGAAGCAAATGAAACAATCTATTGGTTAGAACTATTAAAAGATACTGAATTTATAGACAGCAGATTATACGAAAGCCTTTATAAAGATTGTGATGAGATAATAAGTATCTTAATAGCGTCAATTAAAACATTGAAGAAAAAGGTAAGTGATAAGAGAAATGAGTTAAGAGTTAAGAGTTAAGAATCTATGGTTAAAAGCTAAGAAGCAAGTTCTTAATTCATAATTCATAGTTCATAATTCATAGTTCTTAGTTCTTAGTTTTTAGTTCAAATATTATGAAAGTTCTAGTAGTATATAGTTACAACAACAATCGAATGGCACCATTTATAGCGGAGCAGGTGGATTCTTTGCGTCGTCTGGATGTGCATGTTGAAACGTTTGGCATCGTTGGAAAAGGAATCAAAGGATATTTAAGTAATCGTAAGTTGTTGTTGAAACAGATTAAAAGCTTTCAACCAGACATTATTCATGCTCATTATGGCTTGTCGGGTCTCTTGGCAAACTTGCAGCGTCGAATACCAGTCATTACTACCTATCATGGAAGTGATATTAATCAGGATAAAGTTCTTCGTTTTTCAAAGATTGCCATCAAGCTTTCAAAATATAATATCTTTGTTTCACAAAAGAATATAAGCAAGACTAAAATAAAACATAGTTACTCCTTACTGCCATGTGGTGTTGATACAGATTTGTTTTATCCACAAGAAAAAAGCTGGTGTCGTGAACAGATGGGCTTAAAACAAAATAAACGGTATATACTTTTTGCAGGGGCTTTTGATAATACGGTGAAAAATCCAAAGTTAGCAAAGGAAGTGGTGTCAAGTTTTGAGAATGTGGAACTTATCGAGTTAAAGGGGTATTCTCGTAATGAGGTAGCTTGTTTGATGAATGCAGTAGATGTCTGTTTGATGACCAGCTTCTCAGAAGGTTCACCGCAGTTTATAAAAGAAGCCATGGCTTGTAATTGTCCGATTGTAAGCGTGGATGTGGGCGATGT
>JBDHVM010000207.1:0-3259 GCA_039809725.1 Peptostreptococcus sp. | reverse complement strand
AATTTTATTGTCATCATTGATGAAGAACATCAGAATAATACTTCAAAGGCAGACGATATTATCTCAAGCATCAATGCAAAATATGAAATTCGTGTATCGGCAACCCCGAATAAAAGGGTGGTTGGGGAATTTTATGAAATCCCCGAGATTGATGTAATAAACGAAGGTCTTATTACAAGATTTATGTATATCAATGATGGACTTGATACCGCTCACATTGAAAATACATTACATGAAACGGATATTTTGTTAGAGAAGGCTGATGAAGTCAGAAAGAAAATTGCTCAAGCCTATATTGATGAAAAAGAAGATATAAGACCACTTGTGTTAGTTCAATTCCCTAATTTGAATGATGATCTTATAGAACATGTGGAAGAAAAGCTGAATTTAATGGGCTATTCTTATGAAAATAAACTTCTTGCAAGCTGGTTTTCGGCAGAAAACAAAGAAGATAAAGATAGAAAATCCAAGAAATTAGGGAAAATAAATATCGGAACAACAAATGATGATAGTATTACTAAACATAATGCTACGCCTGTGTTTTTGTTGTTCAAACAAGCTCTTGCAACAGGTTGGGACTGTCCACGTGCAAAGATTCTTGTTAAACTTCGTGAGAATATGAGTGAAACCTTTGAAATCCAGACTCTTGGTCGTTTAAGACGTATGCCAAAAGCAAAACATTACGATAAAGAAATTTTAGACTGTTCTTATCTCTATACTTTTGACGAAAAATATAAACTGGAAGTAATAAAAGCCGGTAACGGTTTTGAAACGCAGAGAGTATTTCTAAAAGAAGAGCCGAAGAAGATAAAACTGGTTAAAGAAACAAGAAATCTTGATGGCAGCTATATTGATGAGCAGGCTATTAGAAACAGAGTTTATGAGTTTTTTAAGGAAAAGTATCATCTTTCCAATACAAAAGCTGATAATATCAAACTATTGGAAAATAACGGATTTATTTTTGGAACAGCACTTTCAAGACGATATTTAACCGGCAAATATACAACTTTAATGGAAGTAAGAGAAGAAGAGGCTAATTATAATGCGATGTCAATCGAAGCTAATACCCATATTCATGGTATTGAACTTCAGCATAATGTTGATGCTATAAAGAAACATGTGGGGCTCGCATATAACAAAACCAGTCAGATTTTGAAAACATTGTTTTTGAAAGGTTTTGGGAATAATAGGTATAAGCTTTTGAATCTGACTTTGAGAGAGTATTATGCCTTTATTATCAATAATGCAGATTTTTTGAAAAGGGATTTTATTGAATTTTCAGGACAAAGACAGGATCAAATCATGTTTCTTGAGAGTAAGACTGAAGAGTTTAAAATTCCACTTGAAGAACATTATAGGTATGTTCCTTTTGAAAGATATGTAAAAGATCTGGAAAGCAATGTTTATAAGGGTTATAACACTTCTATGATTACGGATGATTTTCGTTCTACCTCAGAAAGGCTGTTTGAGAAGTATTGTGAAAAGAACGAAAATGTGAAATATGTTTATAAAAATGGCGATAGTGGACAGCAATATTTATCAATAGTTTATGGAACGAATTTTGACAAACAAAGACTTTTTTATCCGGATTATATTGTACAGCTTGAAGATGAAACAATATGGCTAATTGAAACAAAGGGCGGAGAAAAACAAGGGCAAAGTAAAAACATTGATGTTCAGATAGAAAATAAGTTTGCAACATTTAAACAATTTGCGAATAAGCATGAGTATAACTTTGGTTTTGTTAGGGATAAAAATGATGAGTTATATTTGAATAACACAGAGTATGTAGATGACATGGGTGATGATAGTTGGATGTTGCTTGAGGAGGTGTTTTAACAAAATGAGTTCAATAAATAGAGGGTCCGAATGGAGAAAGTGGGATTTGCATGTTCATACGGCATCATCATTTGATTATGTGTATAAATCAAGCAATACAGATGAGTTATTAGTTGAAGCGTGGAAAAGACACGGTATTGAAGTGGTTGCTATTACAGATCATTTTTTAATTGACCCACAAAGAATCAATAATTTAAGAGCGTTAGCAAAAGATGAAATAACTATACTCCCAGGAGTAGAATTGCGCACCGATAAAGGTGGTACTAATATTCATGTAATACTTATATTTGGTGAAAAAATTTCTGTTGATAAATTATCTCAAGATTTTGAAGTTATTATGTTACGACAGAAAGCTAAACCGTCACAATATACGGATACTACAATCTATTGGGACTATGAAGATATTAAGGAATTTGCAAAAATGCATGATGGATTAATAAGCATTCATGCAGGGAAAAAATCAAATGGATTAGATAAAATGATTACAAATTCTTTAGATGTAAGTATGGCTATTAAAGCTGAGTATGCTGAAACTGTAGATATATTTGAAGGTTCTAAAAAACAAGATATTGAAGACTATAGAAAGCATGTTTTTAAGTGCATTGATGAAAGACCTGTTATTATTTGTTCGGACAATCATGATCCTAGAAATTATGATATAAGGGAATATTTATGGATAAAAGCAGAAAAAAGTTTTAATGGATTAAAACAGGCGATTATTCATCCTAGAGAACGCGTGTATATTGGTGAAGAACCACCTAAGGTAGCAAGTTTAAGAAAAAATCCAGAAAAATATATTTACAGATTTAAGGTGAGCAAGAGAAATGATGCTGTGAATTCCGATAATTGGTTTGATTTTGATATAGGATTAAATACGGGATTAACAACTGTTATTGGTAATAAAGGCAGTGGTAAAAGTGCTTTTGCTGATTTAATTGGGTACATGGGTAAGTCTGAAAATGAACAACATTTTTCTTTTCTATCTAAGAATCGTTTTGCAAAAGAGGATAATAAATTTAATTTTGATTATGAAGGAGAGATTACTTGGTGTGATCGAGAAATACATACATCAGAAAATTTTTCAATTCTTGATAATATGCGTGGATTTCCACTTGTTAGATATTTGCCACAAAGATATATAGAAGAGACATGTAATAGTTTAGATAAGAAATTCCAAAATGAAATAGACAATGTAATATTTTCGTATGTAGATATTGATAAGAGAGGGAACGCTGTAAATTTAAAGGAATTGGTTGAAAATAAGCAAGTAGGAATTTTAAAATCTATAGATCAAATAAAAATTGAGTTATCGTCAATTAATGAAAAAATTATAAGACTTGAGAGAAAAAAATCGTCCTCTTATATTAAAGAATGTGAGGATAAATATAATTACTGGCTAAATGAGCTGAAAAGACATGAG
>JBDHVM010000206.1:0-3267 GCA_039809725.1 Peptostreptococcus sp. | reverse complement strand
GACTCAGCTTGCTTAATCGTATGTCTTGGTCAAAAAAACCGTAATCTTTATATCGTTTGTATCGTTTCATTTTTTATCGATTTAACTACGTAAAGATAATGATTATCAGCGACATATGAAATAGTATGTTGAAATTTATTAGTTTTTAGAAGTACCCTCTAGTATAAACCTACATCTATCATTTGTTTTTTGTTCCAAAATATTGTAAATTTGTATTTTTCGTGAGATATCTTTTATTCTTTCTGATAAAAAACCTTATTCTGAACTTCAGTGGACTCATCTGGCAAAAAAAATATTACTCATTTATATAATCTTTATGTAGATGACTTATTTACATATGCACTCTATCTTGGATTTGATAAAGAAGAAGCTATGGATGCTGTCCATGATGTTTTTTTAAAATTTTCCTTGAAAGGCGACAACACCTTTGACAGTATTGAAAATATAAAATTTTATTTATTTAAATCTTTAAAGAATAAACTTTTAGACACTTACAACGCAAAAAAGAAATACATTAATTTAGCAACAGCTGAAGTCAATTACGAAATCCCATTCAACATCAATGTTACTATTGAAGATAATATAGTTGACATTGAAGATCAGCAAACCATTCGGATACGAATTAATGAGATGTTAGAAACTTTAACGGCTCGTCAGCGCGAGATTGTGTATTTAAGATATATCCAGGGATATGATTTTCAAGAAATATCCCAAATACTCAATATTAGTATTCACGGTTGTCGGAAATTAGTGTCAAAAGCTATATTGAGTCTACGCAACAAGTTTGGTGTATCTATTGTTCTTCTTTTACTTTCCCTATAGAATGTTAAAATTTTGTTAATCCCAAATAAAAAGGGGATAAATAAAAAACTCATCCGTCTGTTAATAAAAAAGATACTTTCAGTCTTGAGGTATTAACTCTTATTTCCCCATTTAACATCAATGAACAATAAATACAATATATTTACTGATTTTTTAAAGGATGAAAAATTTATACTATGGCAGCTTCTTCCTGATAACAAATCAGATGAATACTGGGGCTCATTCATTAAAAATAATCCTCATTTAATATTGGAGATTAATAAAGCTTCAGCATTTTTAAAAACAACAGGACTGAATAAATCACACTTAACTACGAATGAAAAATCTGATTTGTTAGACCGACTATTGAAAAGTTTCACTCAAAGTAGGAAAAAGAAATTAATTTCCCGTGTAATTCAGTATGCCTCTGTTGCTTGTGTCATTATTGCATTTACTATTGGTTTCAGTCTTAATTCATTTAAAGAAAAATCTCTGGGGATTCAAGAAAATAGTGAGCAAATCGTCGGTCATTTATTAAACAATAAAGACATAAAACTAATTTCAGGCGAGAACACTCTATTATTTTCAAAAGACGTACAAGTTGAATTAGACAAAGATGGTAAAGCTCTAATTTCACAAAAAAATGAGTCAGCCAAATCTATAGAAATAAGTAATACCTCGCTCAATAAACTAATTGTGCCCTATGGAAAACGTTCTAGCATCGTTCTTTCTGATGGTAGTAAAGTTTGGTTAAATTCAGGATCAATATTGGAATTCCCTGCGACATTTAAAGGAAAAACTCGTGAAATCGTTTTAGCTCAAGGTGAAATGTATATTGAAGTAGCGCACGATGTTAAGAAAAGATTTCAAGTACATACATCTGTTTTTGACGTCAATATATATGGTACAAAATTCAACATATCCACTTACAATGACTCTCCTAAATCAATTGTTTTAGCAGAAGGACGTGTTAGTCTAAAATCTTTCAAGGGAGATGAGTTCTTCTTATCGCCAAATCAGCAAGCTATTTACTCTGAAAGTGGGAAATTTATCACAAAAAAGGTAGATGCATCTCAATATACAAGTTGGAAAAATGGATATTTAACTTTTGACAAAACACCTATGCCTGAGGTATTAAGACAGATTGGAAGATATTACAACCTCGATTTTAATTACGAAAATGATATAAACTTACAAAAACGGACCTGCTCTGGTAAAATTTATTTATCGGAAAATCTAGACAACGTGATGACTACAATTGGATTATTAACATCCACTAAATTCATCAATGTTAATAATAAAATTTCTATAACTAACGAATCTAATCAAAATTAAAAACAACATTTATTTCCAATCAAGAGATGTATTGGTATTTATCAATCAGCATATCTTCGTTAAAGAACAAATTTTGATGAATTTGACAAATAAAGAATCAGCAATCCATGAAAATAAATCCATGCTTTTTATTTTTTTGTGTTTTGATTTCTATAACTGAAAGCACTTATTCTCAAGAACCTCTTTTTGACCTTAATCTCAAATCAACTACCATTAGAGAAATCTGTCGAGAAATTGAAAAGAAGAGTAACTATATTTTTGTGTTTTCAGACAACACAGAGAATATTCTTAATAAAAAAATAGATTTAAAAGCGGAGGCGCAGGGAATTGAGAGTATTTTGCATAATGTATTTTCCAAAGTAGGACTATCCTACAGAATTTTAGACAAACAGATTGTAGTCTTCACTGTAAGGCAATATTCGTCAACCATGAATAATAGAGGAATTGGCATAGAAAAGGATATAACCCGTGAAAATCAAAAAAAAATGATTTCCGGAAATATCATTGACGTTTCTGGAAGACCAATTATTGGTGCTAAAATCATTGAAATTGGAACAACGAATGGCTCTATTACTGACACAAATGGTAATTTTTCGTTTAGGGTAAATCATAATGCCACGCTACAAGTTTCATTTATGGGTTTTATGAGCCAAACCATAAGTTCACTTGGGAAAAATAATTTTAATATAACCTTGGTTGAAGATAATAAATCATTGGAAGACTTAGTCGTTATAGGTTATGGCACATTAAAAAAAGACGAAGTATCTGGTTCCATTTCAAGTATTGGTGCTTCTGACTTAAACACTTCGGTTGCATCTAATTTCCAACAGATAATACAAGGTAAAGCAGCTGGTGTCTATGTGAATCAGAACACTGGACAGCCAGGCGCAGGTGCTACTGTTCAAATCCGCAGTAATCCATCTTTCGCTAACGCAGGTATACTTTATCTTATTGATGGAATTCCAATCAATGATGTAGCAGGAAGGCCTGGCGGCAATATTTACGGGATTGGAGGAGCAGATCAAACACCTTTGAATTTTATAAATCCAAATGATATCGCGTCAATTGATTTTTTGAAAGATGCAAGTGCAGCTGCAATATATGGTGCAAGAGCAGGAGCTGGCGTAGTAT
>JBDHVM010000205.1:0-3270 GCA_039809725.1 Peptostreptococcus sp. | reverse complement strand
TATTTCTTCAGGTATAATTGTTTCTTCATTGTAAATATTTCCCAATATATACTCGTCTTTTCCAACAAATTGATGACATGGGTAAATATCTCCATTTGGAACAATTGAAAGGTATTCATTACCTGCTCCACAACCCGTTATCCTTTTTATTACACAAGGTCCTTGGTTTAAATCTATCATAAAATGGAAAAACTTCATTTTTTCCCCTTTTAACTGTCTCTCTGCCAATTTTTTTGCATATTCTTCATATTCTGAAAATATCTTTGGTAGATCTTCTTCTCTTAGAGCAAAAGGATTTGATTCGTCATCAACAACAGGTTCCATAGAAGTTAACTCAAAGCCCAAATCCCTAAAGTGTTCTATATCCTTTGAGAAATCTAAGTTATCTCTTGTGAATGTACCTCTTACATAGTAGTATTTATCCTTTGGTCTATTGTTTACAAGTTTCTGAAACTTAGGAACAATCATATCATAGCTTCCTCTATCGTTTAATGTCATTCTCATTTTATCATTTATATCTTTTCTACCATCTAGAGAAAGTACGACATTATGCATATTTTCATTAATATATTCTATTTTTTCATTATCTAGTAAAACGCCGTTTGTAGTAATTGTAAATCTAATATTTTTACCATTTTTCTTCTCAACAGACTTACCGTATTCTACTAGTTTTTTAACAACACTCCAATTCATAAGTGGTTCACCACCAAAGAAGTCAATTTCAAGATTTTTCCTGTTTCCGCTATTCGCAATTAAAAAATCAATTGCTTTTATTCCTACTTCAAGTGGCATAAGTTCAGCCTGACCTCCAAAGTCACCCTGCTTTGCAAAACAGTACTTACACTTTAAATTACAGTCATGTGCAACATTTAGACAGAGTGCCTTTACAACAGGCTTTCTATTTACGAAACTCGGATGAAATTGGTACTCATCTTCTGTGTATAGCAATCCTTCTTTTTCGAGTTCTTTTATTTCTCCATACGATTCGACTATACTCTCTTCATCGAACTCTTTTTTCATTTCTTTAATTATTTCATCAATTTTTTTTTCGTTGTAAAAATCTAAAATCCTATATGTAATTTCATCGACAATATGAACAGCTCCACTGTTTACATCGACAACAATATTTAGTCCATTCATCTTATATTTATGTATCAATTTCAATTTCTATTCCTCCACTTTTTCTAAAATATCCTAAATTATATTATACCATAAAAATAGCACTTCTAAAAAATATTTTGATACTATTAACCTTGTCACATGATGATATTATTCAATAATATTAAGTAAATAATAAAATATATGAGAAGATTGACTGAATATTCAAAAAGACCTATAATTACCTTGGTGTATTATTTATTTTTTCTTTGATAATTTTTATTTTTTTCTTTAAATGGCACGCCAGACATTGACATATATAATATTTGTATTTTATTCCTTGTATATATATGTTATAATGTAGTTTAAGTATAAAATGGAGGTGAAAATTTTGAATTTATTCAAAAAGACTTTAGTGGTTCTTTTAGTGTCTGCTGTCACGCTAACAGTTGGCTGTGGCTCAAAAGATAATAAAGAATCTACTACTACGAATACTCAGAAAACTGAATATATTACAGAGCTAACTAAGGATAATGTGGAAGAAGTTGTAATAGAGTACAAAGAAGTATTATCATACTACAACGATTTGAAAAATAATTTAAAAACTGTTTCAGATGTAAGCAAAAAACCTGATATGGAGAGCGATGCTGTTGAGGCAAAAGACTCAATAAAAAATAGCGTGACTCTTTTAAAATCAACTAAAATGAAATATAAGCCTTTAGTCGATGCAAAAGCTGTTCTTCTAAATATGTACGGTGTATCCACTACACTTGCTGAAAGTGTTGTAAGTGAACCGTCAAAATACCAGTCAAAACTTGAAGAATATGATAAGTACTTTAAGGATTTCAAAAAGAGAATGGATGAAATAAGAACTGAGATCGAAGGTATTAGAGGCAAGACTCCTACAGAAGATAAAACAGATGAGAACGAAAAGGATAAATCTAAGACTGACAACAAAAACTCAGATCAGATAGATAACAACAAGGACACTGATATCAGCGATTCAAACAGTAACAACAGCAATAAACAAAAAACGAAAAATGATGATAATAAAAATACAGGATCTTCAAACACTAAAAATCCTAACAAATCAGACGATAGCAGTAAAAACAACAATAATAATAATTCAAGCAACAACAATTCAGATCCAGAATTTGTTCCTAAGGTTTCAAGCCTTAATAATAGCATAAGAAATGAAATTAGAAATGCAGGAACAAGCGCAGGAGTAAACTATAAGCAAAGTGGTGGTAATGCATCAAATATTAATAGTGTAGCTGCTCAAATGTTTAATGACCTTGAAGGAGACAACCCAATTCAAGGCAGCCAGTTATCAGAAGCTAGACAAATTTTTATAAATGCTTTTAGACAATCATACTACGGTAACTAATATGACAATTTTAATATAAAAACCTGCACTTTTGTGCAGGTTTTTTCTTATCCCTATTGAAATATTATTGGTTGCAAACACCCTACTAAATTTCTGAATGGCTTAGTTAAGATAGCTAAAATTTTATTTCCACAATGGTAAATAGCCGACTAAAGTCGGCTATTTTGAAAGTAATTATGATAGTTTTGTAAACAAAACGAAATCGCTAAAAGTTTAGTACTTCTTTTAATTTTGTGTTTCTTAATTCTAAGTCGTTATTTCCTGTTCCATTCATAACGACAGAATACCTTTTCCCATCGACAAAAAATACTATTATTTTTTTATCATCAAAGTTGTATTCTCTGTATTTTTCCATCTTCTTTGAGCTTACAGTTTTTATTTCATCTAATGCTGTACTCTCATCCAACATAAACCTTGCTTCTGATTTTAATAAAAGGTTTATGACATTTTTTTCTTCACCAATTTCATATATCTTATATTTTCTTAAAACTTTTTCTAATTGTTCATCGTCAAGTGATACTTTAATAGGATTTCCGTATTTATCCTTTGAAATATTCCCATGTAAATCTTGTACGTGAACCTCATATAGCTCATTTTCTCTAACATTTAATACTTTACTAAAGTGAACATATTGTTTTGTGCTGACATAGCCTTCATTTCTAATTTCCACAAATCCTGCTATACTTCCAATACAGAATGATTCAATTGAATTTTTAACATATTTATTTGAAATTGGTAAGATTTTCACCTTATATTACCTTGGCGCATATAAAAGCATATTCAGT
>JBDHVM010000204.1:0-3284 GCA_039809725.1 Peptostreptococcus sp. | reverse complement strand
ATCTACAATATGGATAAGGATTTTAGTTCTCTCAACGTGGCTTAAAAAATCATGCCCAAGACCTACTCCTTCAGCAGCACCCTCTATAATACCAGGAATATCTGCTATTACAAAACTTTCACCATGCCTTGTCTGCACAACACCTAAGTTTGGTGTCAAAGTTGTGAAGTGGTAGTTTGCTATTTTGGGTTTAGCAGATGTAACTACTGAAAGAAAAGTCGATTTACCAACATTTGGAAATCCTAATAAACCAACATCGGCTATCATTTTTAACTCTAATGTAACCCATCTTTCTTCTCCATCAGTTCCTGATTTTGCAAAAGCAGGAGCCTGTCTAACAGCATTGGCAAAGTGCTGATTCCCTTTTCCACCGAAACCACCTTTTGCAACAACAGCTCTATCACCATCATTTTTCAGATCGGCTATTATCAGATTTGTTTTGTCATCTCGAATTACAGTACCTTCAGGAACCAACAGGACTATATCGTCTCCATTTTTTCCAGATTTTCTCTTTTTTGAACCATCACCACCATGTGGAGCAGCATATTTCTTTTTATATTTAAAATCCATCAAAGTCCTTAGACCTGAATCTGCTTGGATTATGATGCTAGCACCTCTACCACCATCTCCACCGTCAGGACCACCAGCAGGTACGTATTTCTCTCTTCTGAAAGATACCGCACCGTTTCCACCGTTTCCAGCTTTGACAAATACTTTAGCCTTATCTATAAACATGTGAACCTCCTTTTATCAACTATATATCTATATAATTATACAGCATTTATATACTTGCAACAATTATTATTTTTTCAATAAATATAAACTTATTATCTCCATTTGTGTTATCTACTAACACTATAATTACAATTCTATTCTTTATGTATTATTTGCATTGTATTGTTTACTTATATTATATGCATTGTATTATTTACTTGTATTATTTTCTTGTACTATTTACTTGTACTATTTACTTGTACTATTTACTTGTACTATTTACTTGTACTATTTTCTTGTATTATTTTCTTGTTTTGTTTTCTTGTTTTGTTTTCTTGTTTTGTTTTCTTGTTTTGTTTTCTTGTTTTGTTTTTATTACTTAATATTGTTTTGCTATAACACTAAAATAGAGCTATCGATATGATAGCTCTATAGCTTGTATTATTCAGCAATTTCAACTGGATTTATACTAACTTTCTTTCTCTTCTTGTCTAGTCTTTCAAACTTAACTTTACCTTCAACAAGTGCAAATAAAGTGTCATCGCCACCTCTACCTACGTTTGTTCCAGGATGGATCTTAGTTCCTCTCTGTCTAACTATGATAGAACCTGCAGAAACTGTCTGTCCGTCAAATCTCTTAACACCTAATCTTTTAGAAATAGAATCTCTACCATTCTTAGAAGAACCTACTCCCTTCTTAGATGCAAGAAGCTGTAAATTCATTTTTAACATCTGGAGTCACCCCCTACTTATCAAATATTTTTATATTTTTTGGATATTCTCTACTAATTTGCTCTAGTGATAGTTTTAAATGTTGCAAAAGTAATTGAGATTTCTCTAAGTCCTTTTCTTTAACAAAAGCACATATCTGACCTTCCTTTGCAATAACTTTTTCAAAACTCACATTCTGTAAGACTTCTAATGAGTTGATCACCGCAACAGCGTTGCTAGTGGCAGCCGCACATACTATGTCGTATCCAATTTCGTCATATTCTGCGTGTCCCTTTAACTCAAAGCCCTTGATCTTAAAATCGTCATTATAATAAAATCTTGACCTAATCATGATATTATTATGCGTTGATCTTTTCTACTATTAACTTAGTGTAAAGCTGACGATGACCGTTCTTTCTTCTGTAGTCTTTCTTTGGCTTATACTTGAAAACGACAATTTTCTTAGCTTTTCCCTGTTCAACAACTTTGGCCTGAACAGAAGCACCTTCAACTACAGGAGAACCAAATTTAAGTTCGCCGTCATTTACTGCTAATACTTCGTTTAGAGTAATAACATCACCTTCGTTAGCTTCTAGCTTTTCTACAAATAGAACATCACCTTCAGAAACCTTATACTGCTTTCCTCCAGTTTTTACTATAGCGTACATATATACACCTCCTTGTTCTCAAACTCGCCGGATCAGGTATCCATCTCAAAAAATGGAGTTTTTTGCCTAGCACTTTAAGCGTGCAGCTACCTATACCGAGCGGCAATTACCTATATATTATACTAAATATAACTGTATAATGTCAATCTTTTTTTACTTAAAATTTATTATTTTTATTTCTGAAAATTAGTGTTTTTCTATCTATAAATATTTTGTTGTTTTTATAGTGTATGTATAATATCTCAACATCTAAAAGTATGTACCTTTTTTATCGACTATATTTATCGACTATATTTATTGACTATATTTATTGACTATTATTTATTTACATAATTATTTAATTTTCTTTTGAAATAACTTTCCTCTACCATAGATATTTAGCTTTACAGCTATATATTAAATGTTTTTTTTGCGATCTTTTCAGTAAGTACTTTTGTAGGTAGTTGAATCTGAGCAAGCAATACTGCTATAACCATTATTATACATCCTACAATTTCTCTTTCTGTAAGGGACTCTCCTAACATCAAGACCCCAGCTATTACCGAAATGCCTGATTCTGTACTCATAATAAGAGATGTCAATGTTGGTGGCAAGTGTTTCTGTACGACAATCTGAAGCGTAAAACCAACCCCACTTGATAGTAAGCCAGTATACATTATAGCAACAAAAGCTGATTTTATTGCAAACATTGTAACTGTCTCTCTTGTAAGCATAACTATCATTGAAAGTATACCTGTTGTTATAAACTCAACCATTGAAAGTTTTATTGCATCGACTTTTGGTGCGAAAATATCTATTATTACAATCTGAAGGCTAAAAAATATAGACGAAACAAAGACCAGAAAATCTCCCTTTTCTATAATAAATCCTTCTTTAATTGATAGTAAATAAAGTCCTACTGCTGCAATCAAGATACATAACCACATCTTAGGAGTTGCTCTTCTTCCATAAAAAATGCCTAGTACAGGTACAATGACTATGTACATAGTTGTGATGAATCCCGCTTTTGATGCTGTTGTACTAACCATTCCAACCTGTTGTGTACTCATAGCCAAAAACAAGGCAAATCCAGCTAATACCCCGCCCAGCATCAAAGACTTTTTACTAAGCCTTTCTCTAGTTACACCAGACTTTCTGTTTTTAATTCCAATTACAGTACTTACCAAAAATAAGAATATAGTACTTATTACA
>JBDHVM010000203.1:0-3300 GCA_039809725.1 Peptostreptococcus sp. | reverse complement strand
CAGGTAAAAAAGTCGTTACATCTTTAAACGCAAAAACAGCATTAAAAGGAAAAAGCACAAGACAAATTGAAAAGAAAGATGGGGGAGAGGAGTAAAACCCTAATAAAGAAAATATTGCGTTTATTTGTTGGATTATAAAAATTATTATGTAGTTTTGTCAAACTTAATATTTTTTGAGAAAATAAACCTTGTTATATACTATAAGACACGAAATAGCTTAATACTAACTTTTTAACACATTAAAATCATGCAATATTTAAAACATACTCTTTTATTTTTAATCCTTGGATTAATAGGATGCTCTTATAATTCAAACATGAAAGATTGGACAAAAGAAAAGCTGAAAGGTGAAGTTAAATCATTATCCGAGGCTATTTATGAAGCTAATGTATATTTTGACAATATAAATAAAGGGAAAAAAGTCAATGAAACCTCTATCTATCATACTGACAGTGATCTGTTTAAAAATTATAAAAAAATATTTAATAAACAAGGGCAATTAATTGAAAAACATAATTTTCATATTGAGGAAGATTATGTAGAGAAAGAGCTTTATATATATGATAAAAACGGAAAGTTTTTTGAAATAATCAATAAAGATGATAGAAACGAAAGTTTCACTAAAATCTTTTATGAAAGAGATAACAATGGAAACATTATACAAGAGGAAGGATATTATATACCTTATACATACATAGACAAATACGACCGAGATGGAAAATTAATAGAATTTATCACACTTGATTCTGACAGTTCTATATCTCTAAAATACATCTATATGTATAATGAACATAAAAAACTAATAGAAAAAAGGTCTTATAAATCTGACGGAAGTATTGATTCTAGGACAGAATATAAATACTACTAAGATAAAAATCTACTTAAACAAAAAGATTCATATGGTTCATTGGGAATATTATTAAACAGCGATGTTTATATATACAATAACAAAGGAAATATCGTTGAACGAGGTTCTCTCCGAGATATATATATAGTTACATTAACTGTATACTCATACGATGATAATGGGAATTTAATTGAAGAAGTTAGACAAAGTACCCAACCAGGACAAGAGTGGAAAGACGTATTTACCAGTACCTATAAATATGATAAAGATTATAACTTAATCTCTAACGAAACATATTTTAAAGATTATAACTATAGTAGATATATGTATGAATATAACTCAAATAATCTATTAATAAATTATACCTTTGATACATCTTATGAAGGGAGAGCTAATCTTAGTGCATCAATAACTTATGAATATGATGAGAGAGGAAACTGGATTACAGCAATAGTATATACAGGAATTACTCCAAAATATATTATTGAACGTATATATGATTATTACTAATTCTAAGCTATATTACCGCATAATTACATTATTAAAATATATAAATTATGATTGAAAATGAACAAAAATATTTAGATTGGATTATCCGTAATGAAGTTGGAAAGAAGGATATAGTTGCTTCTTCTCCTCAATCATACATTTCGTACCTTAAATCTGTTTCAAAATTATTAGGAGAAACTATATCTGAAAAGAATCTATATAATGAGGAGTGTATTATAATCATAGCCAATAAGCTGCGAGGAAAAAGAAATCCAAAAACAATTTCTAACTATAAATCTGCAATGAGACACTACGTTAGAATGGTACAAGAAGGATAGTCTATTTAAAAGAAAGTGTATAGTTAATCATGTAAAAAATACCAGTTCGTGTGATTTTTTATTTACGAATTTTGTTCAGTTTGAATCAAAAAACAACAACATGCAAACCTCAAAATTTAATATATCAGACTACTTAGATAGCAACGAGATGATAGCTGAATATCTCAATACTGTTTTATCTGAAGGAGATGATTCTGATGTTGTAATAGCTATTGGACATATAGCTAAAGCAATTGGTATATCTAAAATAGCGCAATAAACTTGATTAAGCAGACCGGTCAACACTAAGTTAGCCCGATATGGTTAGTTGTTGTACTATTTTTAATTTAATGTTTCGTTTTAATGAAACTTTTTATACCTTTGTACTGTTTAAAAAACAATATGAAAAAACTGTTTGAAATTGAATTATTAGAGGATGCTATGGTGTTTTTACGAAATTTAGAAAGTAAACATTCAAAAAAAATACTTTTTAATATTGGTAAAGCACAATTAGAAAATAATCCTGAACTTTTTAAAAAATTGTATGATGATATTTGGGAGTTTAGAACCTTATATCAGGGATTACAATATCGCTTTCTGGCTTTTTGGGATAAAACTTCAACAACCAAAACATTAGTAATCGCAACACATGGGTTTGTGAAAAAAAGAAGTGATGTTCCTAAAAAAGAGATTGAAAAAGCGATTAATAGTAGAATAAAATATTTTGAAGATAAACATAAAAATAAGAGAAAATGAAAACATACACATTCGACGAGGTAAAAGATGAACTTATTGGAAAAATAGGAACAGAAGAACGGGATATCTTTGAGTATGAGCTTCAAATGGATCTTATTGGTAAAGCTATCAAACAAACTAGAAAAGAACGAAACCTAACCCAAGAAGAGTTAGGTAAATTAATTGGTGTTCAAAAGGCTCAAATATCAAGACTGGAAAATAATGCTGGTAATGTAACAATGGAGACTTTATTAAGAGTATTCTCTGCTCTAAAAGCAAAAGTGAAATTTCAAGTTGAACTATCAGATATCAATCTTTATATAGGTAGTTAAATTCCTCGCTCCCTCAACTCATTTCCAACATTCTATGTATCGATTTTACTGCTTTTTGACGAATTTCCTCTTCTACCAAAATTTCAGGTGTTTCGTCACGTAAGCATAAATATACTTTTTCCATTGTATTTTTTTTCCGGCTTCCGTTGCTTCTCCAATGCGATGAACCTGCAACGCGATAAAGCCCGAAACGTCGGCATCGTCTATCAAAAAGCTGGCAGGAATATCGTTGACCCATGTTTTGATGGTATTACCTATTGCTTCAATCCTTACTTTGTTGAAAGCATCTTGCTTGTAGGCTTTTTTCGTTGTGCTGTTTAAATCCAACGGGTAGAGCCATCCTCTTCTCCCCTCGTCGTAGATCCCGCCTGTCCATGCACGTGAAGACCCATCGAGCTCGTATTGATATCCAAAAACTTTTCCCTTTCCTTCGTTTCCGGCGGCATCGTAATGGCTTCTGAATTGAATGCCTGAATTGGTGCTGCTGTCGGGCAATTTTACTTCCAGCTCCAATATAAAATTGCTGTATTCTCTTTCGGTAACCAGAAAACTGTTAGGAGTACCTGCCACCGTTATTCCA
>JBDHVM010000202.1:0-3323 GCA_039809725.1 Peptostreptococcus sp. | reverse complement strand
AAATCTCTTACTTTTTCTGGATCAAAGTAATCGGCATACGGTACAAAATATGCGTCTAAATATTTATCACCATTTTCATCTTCTCTTTTTACAACAACAGAATTTTTTATTTCTGGTATCATATTTATCATATTTTCTATCTCAAAAATCTCTATTCTTATGCCATTTATTTTTATCTGAGAGTCCATTCTTCCAATTATCGCTATTGTTCCATCAACATCAATCCATTTTGCAAGATCCCCAGTTCTGTACATTTTTTCTGTAAAAGCATTATGCTTGAAAGGATTTTCTACAAAAGATGCTTCATTTTGCATTGGGTTATTAAGGTATCCGTTTGCAATTTGTATTCCAGATAAACATAATTCTCCAGGAACACCTATTGCACAGACGTTGTTATTTTTATCTAATATATATGTTTCAGTGTTATAAATTGGTCTACCAACTGGCACAAGTTCATAGTATTTGTCAACATGAAACTTCGTACACAAAACAGTAAACTCAGCAGGTCCATACTCATTGTATATCTGATAGTCCCTTTCAAAATATCCTTTGAATTTATCTCCACCTACTTGAAGAACTCTAAGAGTTTTACAAGGGCAATTCATCATAAAAAGTTTACCCATAATAGACGGTAGTGCTAAAATAGTAATCCCTTTCTTTATACAATAATCTTCAACTGCATACTCGTCCACCCTAGCATACTCAGGTAGCACATCAATTGCAGCACCGACTAATAGATAAGGAAAGATTTGCTTTACAACAGCGTCAAAACTAAAGTTCAAAAAAACTCCACATCTATCTTTTTCCGAAGCATTGATATAGTCAATCGAGTAATAACACATATTCATCAGACTTTCGTGCCTAATGCTTATACACTTTGGTCTACCAGTCGTCCCTGATGTAGAAATTCTATAAGCTTCGTTTTTATGGTGAATTTTCTCAGTAATTGGATAATTTGTATCTTTAATTTTCTTATCATTCACATTTAAGATTGGATACTTACTATACCTATTTTTTATTCTAGGTAAAAGACTTTCACAGGTTAAGATAACCTTTGCTTCACCATCTTCTAATAGACAATCAAGTCTTTCATCTGGATTTGTTCTGTCAATTGGAAAAAATACTGCCCCTGACTTAATAATAGATACTGCTGCAATAACCATATCTTTATTCCTCATTTGCAATACAGCAACTGTATCCCCATTTCCAATTCCAATATGGTTTAAATAACCTGCAATCTTATCTGTTAATTGATCCATTTCTTTGTATGTTATATCTGCCTCATAATCTGAAATAGCAATATTATAAGGTGTTTTATTAACTTGTTTTTTCAATAATTCCGCATAGGAAATATTTCTGTCAAAAATGTACTTATTATCATCTAATATACTAATAAAAATACTTTTATGCTCTTCTTTCATATTTTGTATTTCGTCTAACTTAATTTCATTGTCTTCAATAACCTGCTTTAAAATATACTTGAAGAGATAAACAATACTTCGTGCAGTTCTTTTATCATAGAAACAGGATTTATACATTAACTTAATTTTTATCCCTTTTGATATTGAAGCTTTCATATACAAGTCAATTTTTTTAATACTTTCAGGATCTTGAGGTGGTTCGCTGAAAACATTAAATAAAAATAGTGTATTAATCAATTTGTCATTTTGACTGTTTTTATATCCATATGATGACATCATAAAATAGTCATATTCCAAGGACTCTTCTGTTTGAAAAATCACTTGTCTACAAAAGTCAGTAAATTTCATTTTCGAGTCAACAGCGTTGATTCTTACAGGAAGCATATTGTTGTTTTTTCCAAATACAACATCATCTTCATATGTGAACCTCTGTAAAACAATACCAAAAATTGTATCCAAAACTCCATCAAGTGTCAAATCATTTATCTCACAGTATTTTAAAAGCTCAATATATGTAGATTTCTTAATCGTTTTTTGAATAATATTAAATTTTCCTGTGTCGTGCTTGAAATAATCATTTGGAAATCTTGCTAATGTTATGTAATCTTTAAGCAGAGATCCCCAATATTTTTCAGCTCGTCTATAGTGTTTATTTTTTTGCAACTTATTCACTTCCTCTGTGATACCTACATATTTTCTACTAATTATAATATTGATTATTATTTTATCCAATATCTTGATCTTTCAACAGCCTTTTTCCATGTTATAAAAAGGTTTCTATACTCATCAATATTTTCAGATGGAGTATATTTTTTATCTATTTTAGATATTTTTTTAATTTCATCTATGTCCTTGTATACGCCAACAGTAAGACCTGCTAGTAGCGCTGCACCGAACGCAGTGCTCTCTGTTAATGACGATTTCTCAACGACCAAATTTGTAATATTTGACTGAAATTGCATCAAAAATCCATTTTGACTTGCTCCACCATCAACTTTCATGCTCTTTGAATCAATTTTTGAATCGTCATTCATTGCTATTAATACATCTTGTGTTTGATATGCAATAGACTCAAGGGCAGCTCTTACAATATGTTCTCTTTTTGCACTTCTAGTAATACCTAGAATAGTTCCCCTTGCATACATATCCCAATAAGGTGCACCAAGACCCGTAAAAGCTGGCACAATGTAGACTCCGTTATTATCTTCTACACTTTTTGCGTAGACTTCACTTTCTTCAGCACTTTCAATCATTTTCAATTCATCTCTTAACCATTGAATTACCGAACCACCAATAAATATACTTCCTTCAAGGGCATATTCAACTTTATCACCTATCCCCCAAGCTATAGTTGATATTAAACCATGCTTAGAGTCAATTTTTTTATTTCCAGTGTTCATCATTACAAAGCAACCTGTTCCGTAGGTGTTTTTCACGTCTCCTATATCAAAACACATTTGTCCAAAAAGTGATGCCTGTTGATCACCAATACATCCTGATATAGGAATCATTTCTCCTGAGAGAAAATCTCGATCGGTTTTGCCAAAAATACTTCCCGATGGCTTTACCTCAGGCAACATCATATATGGAATATCAAAAATATCTAATAGAGTTTCATCCCATTTTAGATCTTCAATATTGTATAACAATGTTCTAGATGCGTTTGTATAGTCAGTTACATGAACTTTTCCCCTTGTCAAATTCCAGATAATCCAGGTATCAACAGTACCGAAAAGTAAGTTTCCACATTCAGCATCCTCTCTTGCTCCTTCAACATTATCAAGTATCCATTTAATTTTTGTAGCAGAAAAATATGCATCCAATTTAAGTCCTGTTTTTTTGCGAATTGTATCTTCATATCCTAGTTCAATAAGCTCATCACAGTACGTTGCTGTCCTTCTG
>JBDHVM010000201.1:0-3352 GCA_039809725.1 Peptostreptococcus sp. | reverse complement strand
AAGCGTGCCTCGTTGAAACGCTTATGTAGATTTTTAGCTAGTGCTAAAATTCCTTGATATTTGTCTTGTTAGAACTCCATTGTATTTGATAATGTGAAATACTAAAGTATTTAGACGAGGTGAGACATACTCACCAACAGAAATAAAAAATTGTACCTGCTAGATTAGGTGGGGAACATATTCGCAAAGATATATATTAAATACCGAATATAAGCAAAAAAAATAATATTTATACAACAAATTTTAAACAAATTGTTGATATTTTTTAGAGTGGAGGTATAATATAAATATCTTCACTCTATTAAATTTTATACGGGAGGTTCTTATGCTAAGAAATTTTAATGAAGTAATTGAAAAAGTAAAATCGTTTTCAGAAATGAAAAAATGTGGAGTATGTATGGCAGATGATGCAGCGATAGGTGGTGCACTTGAGGCTGAAAAAATTGGGCTTGCATGGCCGATATTTATAGGTGATAGAAAAGAAATAGAAGAAGTACTAAAAGAACATAAAGCCACAAAAGAATATGAGATCATTCATGTTGATTCTCCAAGTGAAGGTGCAGAGAAGGTTGTAGAACTTGTAAGAGAAGGAAAGGTAGATTTTATCCTTAAAGGTCATATAGAGACTGCTGTGCTTATGAGAGCTGTAATAGATAAGGAAAAAGGACTTAGAACTGATAGACTAATGTCTCATATGTCATTTGAAGAGGTACCGACATACCACAAGCTAATTACTATAACAGATGGAGGTATGTGTACATATCCTGATGTTGATGAGAAACAGAGAATAATAGAAAATGCAGTAGATATATACCATAAGTTAGGGTATGATTGTCCAAAGGTTGCTTGTCTATCTGCAATAGAAAAGGTAAATCCTAAGATGCCATCAACAGTTGATGCTGGCGAACTAAAAGCAAGAAATCAAAGAGGAGAAATAAAAGGTTGTATAGTTGAAGGACCTATTTCGTTTGATTTGGCATACTCAAAAAAGGCTGCCGAAGTGAAAGAATATAAAAGTGAGGTAGCAGGGGATCCTGATATACTATTAGTACCAGACATTCAGGCGGGTAATATACTTGACAAAACATTTAATTTTGCTGCAAAAGGCAGAATGGCTGGTTTTATTGTAGGCGCAAAGTGTTTGATAGTACTTACATCTAGAAGTGCATCAGCAGAAGAAAAATATTTATCAATAGCAATGGCAGCTTTGGCTCACCACAATTAAAAAAACTCGGAGGCGGTAATATGAGATTATTAATAATAAATCCAGGATCAACTTCAACAAAAGTTGCAATTTATGAAGATTTTGAAGAAAAAGTAGTAGAAAACATCACGATAGAGGCAGAAGAATTAAAAAAGTTCAAAGACCTATATGATCAAACTGATATGAGACTTGAACAGGTATTAAAATTTATTGAAGGTAGTGGATTTAAACCATCAGACTTTGATGTTATCGTATCAAGAGGTGGATTATTACCTCCACTTCATACAGGAGCATATGTTGTAGACGATGAGTTATGTGACATAATGAGAAACAAACCTGCTCAGATTCATGCTTCAAATTTAGGTGCTTTAATAGCTAGAGAAATATCAAAAATGGCAGATATACCAGCATATATTTACGATGCTGTTTCTGTAGATGAATTGACAGATGTGGCGAGATTATCTGGTGTAAAAAAGTATCCTAGAAGAAGTTTCTCTCATACTTTAAATACTAGAGCAGTGGCAATGAAGTACTGTAAGGACAATGGTCTTGACTATTATAAATCTTCAATAATAGTAGCTCATCTAGGTGGTGGAATTTCTATGAATTTCCAAAAAAATGGTAGGCTTGTAGATATATGTTCATCTGATGAAGGTCCATTTTCAACAAATAGAGCAGGATTTTTACCGATATATAGCTGTATAACGATAGCTGCAAATGAAGGTGCAGATGCACTGCAAAAATATGAAGATAGCACTGGTGGCTTGATCTCATACCTTGGTACAAACGATGCTAGAGAAGTAGAGAAAATGATATCTGAAGGAAATGAAGACGCGAAGTTGGTATATGAGGCTATGGCATATCAAATCGCAAAGACAATAGGTTCTTTAGCTGTAGTAGATGATGGAAAAATAGATGGAATAATATTGACAGGTGGTATGAGTTATTCCAAAATGTTGACTGACTGGGTGACAAAAAAAGTTTCTTTTATAGCACCTGTATCATTATATCCTGGAGAATTTGAAATGAAATCCCTAGCAGAAGGTGGATATAGGGTGATGACTGGAGAAGAAAAGGCTGATTATTTGAGGCTATAGTATAAAACTGCTAATAACTTTAATATAATCAAATAAAATTATGCTTAGTAAAGAGCTTAATAAATTTGTTTTGGGAAGGAGAATACGGTTGAAAAAAATCGTATAAAGAGAGTATGGATATAGGAAATTATGAGGGTAAAGTAAGTAATTTCAGCTCTTTTATGTCATATTTAGACGCAATGGCGATGGTTATTTCAGAAATGTTTGGGCAAAACTGTGAAGTGGTTATTTCTGACTTAGATAATCCTAAAAAAGCGATTCTTGCAATCTATAATGGCAGTGTAACTGGTAGAGAAGTAGGTGACCCACTTACTACAAGATCGGAAGAATTAATTGAAAGAAGTAAGGGTGGTTTTAATATCAACTATAAGAAGGCAAATAAGAGAGTTAAAAAGGAAATAAAGTCCTCAACAATTATTACAAATGCCTTTGGGAGAAATATTTCCTTTTGTATAAACTATGATTGTGACGAATTAACTTCACTTCAGATGCAGCTTAAAAAGTTTTTATCTATGGGCGAAGAAGCCTATGATGAATTTGATGCAAAAGATAGTGGAGAATTAGTACATCAGAAATTTTTAAACGAAATAGAAAAGATAAATAAACCAATAATAAATTTAAATAAACTTGAAAGAGTAAATTTAATTAGAAACTTAAAAAATGCTGGAGTATTTAAGATACAAAGAAGTGTTCCGTATATTGCTGAACAGCTTGGTGTATCAAGATATACGATATACAACTACTTAAATGAACTTCAGGATGAGGAGTAGAACTGAAAAAAATTTTGATTTATTTTAAAAAAAATGTTTAGAAAATATTGTAGTGGGAATATAAATAATACACATAATAAATTAAAATACTCAATCTCCCCAAGCAAGAACCTTACCCCCTAAGGTTCTTGCTTTTTTTATAAAAAAGATATAACTCGGCGAAGATGTACATAAATATAGAAAGAACGTAAATATAGGAAGAATGTAAATATAGGAAGAATGTAAATATAGGAAGAATGTAAATATAGGAAGAATGTAAATATAGGAAGAATGTAAATATA
>JBDHVM010000200.1:0-3358 GCA_039809725.1 Peptostreptococcus sp. | reverse complement strand
GATGTTGAATCAACGTAGACTTTCCTGAACCCGTATGCCCTATAAGTCCTACAAAATCACCATTTGGTATTTCAAAACTGACCTCATCTAGTGCCTTTTGTTCAAATGGCAAGCCTTCATCGTATATATATGTTAAGTTTTCTACCTTAATCGACATAGTTCACCCACCATTTCATCTACCGTCAATATATCTTTTTTTATATCTATACCATCTTTTCTTAGCAACTGAGACAACTCAGTCATATACGGTACATCAAGTCCAATTCTTTTTAATTCCTCTACATTTGAAAAAACTTCTTTTGGAGTTCCTTCAAATACCTTTCTTCCTTTTTCCATAACTATCACCCTATCTGCTTCTACAGCTTCTTCCATAAAGTGTGTTATATGTAAAACAGTTATATTGTATTCCTTGTTGAGCCTTTTAATAGTTGTCATTACCTCATGTCTTCCAGAGGGATCAAGCATAGCTGTAGCCTCATCAAAAATTATACACTTCGGCCTCATAGCAATTATACCAGCAATTGCAACTCTTTGTTTTTGACCTCCTGATAAAAGGTGTGGTTGTCTGTCTCTTAAATGATACATATCTACATTTTTAAGTGCTGAACCTACCCTTTCCCTAATTTCAGAGGGTTTAATACCCAAATTCTCACAACCAAAAGCTACATCTTCTTCTACTATTGTTGCTACAATCTGGTTATCAGGATTTTGAAAAACCATTCCAGCAGTCTGGCGAATATCCCAAAGATGATTTTCATCTTTAGTATTCATACCATCTATAATAATATCCCCACTTGTGGGTCTTAAAATCGCATTTAAATTTTTTGACAAAGTTGATTTACCAGAACCATTATGCCCTATTATCGCAACAAACTCACCTTTATTTACGCCTAAGTTGAATTCATCAACAGCCCTATGAACTGATTCTTCACTTATATATTCAAATGTCAAGTTATCAACCTTGATAATATTCTCCATTAATTTCCTCCACCTTTCAAAAAATGATTCCTAAAATAATGACCCCAAAATAACAATCATTAAAATAGCATATCATCTAATTATACCACAGTTGCTGAACTAATTTAAGTAAAAACATTCAATCTTACATCTACATATAATAAATGTTCTGTTTTTTAGATAAAGGAAATGATACCCAAATATTAATATCCACGCGTTATATTTTCTACTCTATATACAGGTTCATTCGTTTCTATGTAGCTCTTCAAGTTGTTGTATAGTGTATTGAATAAGCGTTCTTTATTTATTTCTGATACCCAGCTATTATGTGGAGTTATTATAATATTTTCAAAATCCCAAAGCTTATTATCTCTTTCTAGAGGTTCTTCATGAACAACGTCCAATACAACCCCTTTAAACTTTGACATATACTTTATCAAAGCCTCCTCATCTAGTAAATTTCCTCTGCCTATATTCATCAGTACAGATCCATCTTTCATTAATTCAAACTTTTCCTCGCCTAATATTTGATATGTCTCTTCTGTAGCAGGCATAAGCCCTATCACCACATCACACTCTTTAAAAAAGTCATCTGAGTCACTTAAAGAAAAGCATTTATCAAAATATTCAATTTCCCTACCATTTGTGTTTACACCCCATACCTCTACGTCAAAGGCTTTCAAACGTTTTGCAGCTTCTTTTGCTATATTACCAGTGCCTAAAAAACCTACCTTTTTACCAGCAAGTTCTATCCAACTCATATCCAATTTCCAAGTTTTTTCTTGCTGCTGTTTGAACATCATATTGCTATTTTTATATACTTCAAGAATATACATAACTATACTTTCAGCCATTGGCACTGCATAACCTGTTTTATTATTTGACAGTATTATATTATTATCTGAAAGAAATTCTACTGGTACTTGATTAAAACCTGTACTAGTCAAGTGAACATATTTTAAATTATTTAACTTTTCCATTTCTACAAAGTCAAATCCTGTATAAGTAAACCATACATCCATATCATATAAATCTTTTCTGTATTTCAAATCTTTCTCACTAACATATTCTACTGAGTAACCAAGATTTTCAATCATCTTCATTTTTTCATCACTAAACTTAACATTTAACACTGCCTTCATAATTTATCCTCCATTTTTTAATCCGTACTTACCTTCTTACTACGTGAGCTACCCCTGACATTAACCAAAAATAAAAGCGTTGAACCGACTGCAATTGCAGCTAATCCAATGATGTTTTTCGTAGATAAAACCTCTCCCAATAAAAAATATGCAAATAATGGAGATACTATCGGCTTTAAAAAGAAAACTAACGAAGACATTGCAACACTTAATTTTTCCATCGTCAAAAAATATGTTGCAAATCCTATTCCTGTAACACCTATTGCTATATATAAAAGTAAGGGTAAATTTGCTATTGTAACATTTTTTAATATTGGTATATTTGCAAACTCGTTCAATCCATTTGCAATAAGGGTATTTGATATTATTTCTACCCTTGAAATACCAATAATAATTAATAATTCTGCACATCCCATAAAAAAAGCGAAAGATGTCATTACAGTTCCACCAATTGGTTTTGATTTTGTTGTTACTTTACAAAATACACTGTATACAGAAAAAAGTATCGCTGATAAAATGCACGTTACAACTCCAGTATATCCACCACTAAGATTAAATGGATCTATTATCACCAACATACCCAAAAATGATATAGTTAGTGCTATAATACTTTTTTTTGATATTTTTTCCTTTAAAAAAATACTCGCAAGAACTATTGAGAAAAATGTATTCCCAGAAAATAATATTGCCAATTTATAAGCTGGAATAAACCTCACGCTAAACGTGTATAAAGACATACTAAGTACCACACAAATGAATCCCATTAGTGCAAAATTTAAAAAATCTCTCGGCTCTAGCTTATATTTAACCATCTTTAACTGCTTTACCGCAAACGGAAGCAAAATCACACCTCCGATTAAAAATCTTAAAAAGTTTAGCTGAATTGGATTGAAGGCTCCATTTGTAGCCTTTATTGCAACCTCCATACTGCTAAAAAAAACGGTGGCTATCACTAAGTAAATCAAACCACTTTTTTTCATTATTAGGACCTCTTTTCTTTTTTTATTATTAAAATTTATAGCCAATACTAACTCCATTAAACAATTTAAATAAAGTCCGTAGATAATACAATCAATCTTCAAATATTTAAAAAATCGAATATAATTATTGGATATAAATAAAAAATAACGAATATTTTTTTCTATTCTACACTGAATTATACTCTTATTTTGAGAAAATCTCAATAGAACTAACCTGCTTTTATTAACCATTTTGAATGTTGTTCATTTTTTATTACTTTTCAACACTACGGTATTTTT
>JBDHVM010000199.1:0-3391 GCA_039809725.1 Peptostreptococcus sp. | reverse complement strand
TATTTTTTGATGTTTTTCATACAATTTATATGGTATAATTTTATCATACAAATGTTTAATTAATGACTTGACTTAGTATATACCCTATTATTTTTTGGAGGCTTTTATATGAATTTAATTATTATGGAAAATGCCAATAATGTAACTTTTTCAGATGGAGTTACTTTTATAGATTCAAGTGATATAAGTCCTTGTAATGGATGTGCTGGTTGCTGGGTTAAAACACCTGGATATTGCGTAATTGATGACAAGGCTAGTAAGTATGCGTCAAAGTTAGTTAACTATGATACAGTTACTTTTATTAGTAAGCTCTGTTATGGTGGTGTATCTTACAGAATAAAAAGAATAATTGATAGAGCTGTTGGTTATCTGGGTACTTTTATGACAGAAGTAGAAGGTGATGTAAGACACGAAAAAAGATATGAGCATAACTTCCATTTAAATGCAATCTTTTACGGAAATGGTTCGGATGAAGAAAAGGCAGAGGCTTGCTCTTTGATTGCAGATATGTGCAAAAATTACTATATTACATCACACACGATTGAATTTGTATCAAAGTTTGAAACTGCATTTGTTTTGCTTGGTGGTAAAAAATTATTTCCAGAAGCAACATTAATTGACCAACTTGATATACCTAAGCATAAAAATACTGAAAAACCAAAAAACTCAATTGCTATAATAAATGCTAGTCCACGTGGTAAAAAATCCGCTTCTGAATACTATCCTAATAAAATTGTTGAATATTGTACGGAGCTTTCAAGTTCTGATGTTCACATTGATAAATTTTACTGGACTGGTACGAAGAAACCGCTAAACGGTTCCCAAATAATGCAATTCACTATGTACGACTCTATTATATTCTGTTTTGGCGTATATGTGGATTCTCCACCATCTCATTTGATAGAAAATCTTCAAAGAATTGAAGAATACCTATATCAATATATGAAAAGCCATACTTATGGACCATTAGGAAAAAATATTAAAGACACAAAAATATATGCTGTGTCAAACAATGGATTGATTCACGGTTCAAATAGCAAGCATTCAATTTCTACCATAAAATACTTTGCACAAAAAAACGGATTCACATGGGTTCAAGGTATTGGAATAGGTGCTGGTCCATTGTACTCAAATCCGAATATGGATGTGCTTTCTTCACATAATTCTATAGAGGTGCACAACGCTTTATTAACACTTTGTAACAATATCTTGCATTATAATCCACAGAATAATTATCACTCAATATTTACCGATGGATATTTACCACTTGAAGAATATAAAAACCTGTTAAATTCGCTTTGGAAAAAAGCGTTAGAAAAGAATTCTCATACTGTTACTTAATATAAAACTCCTCGAAGTCAGTTTTTTATCTAACCTCGAGGAGTTCTTTATTACAAATATCTTATATTTTTATTTTTTTAATTTATTTATTTTATTATTTTTCTTATCAACTTTAATTTTTTACCTGAGTATGGATGATATCTTAGTGGTATATCAATTAAATTTGATTTTTTTAATATACTTTTTTTATGAGTAAATGCTTCGTATGAGAGTTTTCCATGATATGATCCCATACCAGAATCTCCTACACCGCCGAACCCCATTTTATTGTTTGCTATATGTACAATGGTATCATTTATACATCCACCTCCATATGAGCAACCCTCAATAAAACGCTTCTCGACAACCTTACTCTTTGTGAAAATATAAAGAGCAAGTGGTTTTGGTCGACTATTTATAAATTCAATAGACTCTGAAATATCCCCAAATTCAATAATTGGCAGTATAGGTCCAAATATTTCCTCTGTCATAAGTTTGGAGTTTAGATCATCTTCTTCTACAAGTGTAGGAAAAATAATATTTTCATCAATATCTATTTCCCCACCGTAAATAATTTTCTCAGTGTCTACAGCCTCCAAAATTCTATCGAAGTGCTTTTTATTTATTATCTTAGGAAAATTTGTAAAGTCTTTTTTTGGAAAAAAAGCTTGAATACACTTAATATATTCAGAAATAAACTCTATCTTCACCTCTTTATCTACAAAAACATAGTCAGGTGCAACACAAGTCTGTCCTGCATTTAATATTTTTCCAAATGCTATTCTTTTGGCAGCAAGCTTTATATTTGCTGTTTTTTCAACAATGGCAGGACTTTTACCACCTAATTCTAATACCACTGGAGTTAGATTTTTAGAGGCTTTTTCCATAACGTATTTGCCAACTTCAACTGATCCTGTAAAGAAAATAAAATCAAATTTTTCATCTAATAACTCTACATTTTCTTTTCGTCCACCCAATATTACCGATATATATTGAGGTGGAAATGCTCTTTCAACTATTTTCTTAATAACTAAAGACGTATTTGGTGTATATGCTGAAGGCTTTATAATTGCACAGTTCCCTCCAGATATTGCACCTATTAGAGGTCCGAAACTCAATGAAAATACATAATTCCATGGAGCCATTATAAGACATTTACCATAAGGTTCACTATGAATATAACTCCTTGATGGAAAATGTGCCAAAGAAGTTTGAACTCTTTTATCTTTTATCCATCGCTTTAGATTTTTCCTGTGATAATTTATTTCCTCTATCACACCTGCAATCTCAGTCATATAGGCCTCAAACTTGCTCTTTCTCAAATCCTTATAGAGTGCCTTACATATTTCCTCTTGATAGTTTTCTATTTCATAAGATAATTTTTCAAGCGCATTCATTCTGTATTCATAACTCTTGGTAATTCCAGTTCTAAAAAAAGCATCTTGCATACTTAACAATGTTTTTATATCGACATTGTTTTTTTTATCCATACCATCAATAATCGTCATATTACCACCCACCTTTTTTGGTTTAAAAGACTAATTAAACATTTGGACTTACATAGCCTATAATAAAGGCTATGTAAGTCCACTTTATATTACCTTCTTTAAAAACTAATTGTGTACGTTTATCTGTGTACTATTACAGGTGTTCCAACCTTTACCATATTATATAAAGCTGCTACATTTTTTAGTGGAGTATTTATACAACCATGAGAGCCAGCATACAAATATCTTTTTCCACCGTATGAAGGCTGCCAACTAGAATCATGTATTCCTATACTTCCATTAAAAGGCATCCAATACTGCACTGGGGATGCGTATCCTGGACCTCTAAGTACAACATTTCTTGACTTTCTAAAAATCTTAAAAATACCTGGAGGTGTTGCCATTCCTTTATTTGGATTTCCAGTTACCACTGGAGTGTTCAATAGAGTCTGGAAGTTATCAACTAGTCTCATAGTTTGTGCACTAATATCTATCTCCACGTACTTAGTTCCAATATTTGTTGCCTTTGCTGGTATTTCAGATTTTTTTAAAGTTGGAATCACACCATCTTTTGATTTCCCATC
>JBDHVM010000198.1:0-3393 GCA_039809725.1 Peptostreptococcus sp. | reverse complement strand
CTTTTTTCATATCTCTTGTACAAGGTATTTCTCCATAAAAATAATCCGCATGTGTAGTCCCTAGCGCTGGAATTCCACTACCATTCTGCGCCCAGTTTGTTGCCCAAGTTGAATGAGTGTGAACAATCCCACCCACATCTTTAAATTTTCTATATAATTCTAAGTGAGTATCCAAATCTGAAGAAGGTTTTTTATCACCTTCAACTACATTTCCGTTCAAGTCAACCAATACTATATCACTCAGTGTCATTTTCGAATATTCTACGCCAGACGGTTTTATAGCCACTATATTTTTTTCTCTATCGATTTCTGATACATTTCCCCAAGTAAATTTTACTAAACCACTGCTTGGTAACATCAAATTTGCTTCAAGAACTCTTTCTTTTAATTTTTCTAACATAACTTATCCCTCACTTCATCTTTTATCCCTTATTTTTAAGAATACACCCTCAGATGAGGATGTATTCTTAATAGTAGTTATATTGATTTTCTTCGTTATTTATTTAGAATCTTTTCTTTTATATTTTCTTCTATTTCAGCTTCTGACAGAAGATTTTTTAGTCCTATAATTGTAACTTTATCCTTGTTTACATTTGAAAAAACATCTTCCAATGCTTTTGAACATACTACAACATCATAACTATTTGCAAGACTTTTTGCCTCTGCAACTGCACAATGATGTATCTCTGCATCGATATTGTTTTTCTTAAATACCTTCTGTAGTTTCATCTTTATAATCTGGCTTGATCCCATTCCACTTCCACATGCTGCTAATACTTTCATTATTCTACCTCCCGATTAATTTTATCTTTAATCAATTATCCTAAATATCTGTATTTTAAACAGAATATTATATTTTTGACTTATTTATTAGGTATATTCATCTTCTTTAGATCCAAATTGGCTAAAGTATCTTTTATGTTCTTCGCCTATTTACAAGATATTTGATTAAATATCCTTAGTTTGCTTTCTTTTTAAGATGTTCTTGATACGCATCGTAATCCTCTGCTACTAGGAAATATCCTTCCTTGTCTTTTCTATACTGTAGTTGAGGTATGATTAACATTAGAATCACTAATATAGCAACTCCTGCTAAACCACCCATTTTTAATACTACACCATAACCTGCCCAAAGTGTATCCCAGTCAAAGTTTCCATGCCATCCACCAAACTTAGCTGTTTGGAAGAAGAATGCACAGAATGCACCACCTATTACCTGAATAATACCTGATAGGAATGGTAAAATTGTAGCCGCCCTATATCCACCTTTTTTATTAGCAAATACCGCAAAAGTGGCATTATCAAAGAATACTGGAACGAATCCTGTGATTACAAGAACTGGACTCTTAAATACCAACAACCCTAAAATCGCTATAAATTGTCCTAATGCTCCAAATAAAAATCCTATTGTAACTGCATTTGCTGGTCCAAAACCATATGTAGCTGCACAATCGATCGCTGGCATTGATCCTGGAAGCAATCTATTTGATATACCTTGGAAAGATTCTGTAAGTTCAGATACAAACATTCTTACTCCAAGCTGTAATATTTGAAGATAAACTGCAAACATTAATGATTTTTCTATAATATAGAATACATAATTTTTAGCTCCTGTATAAGTAGGATCTATTTTCATCATTAAAGGTTTTCCTAATATTGCCATAATTATTCCAAAGAATATGAACATTATTATTCCTGTTGCTACTACATTCTCTTTGAATATAGAAAGGAATCCTGGTAATTCCACATCTTCAATACTCTTGTTTTCTTTTCCTTTTTTCTTAAAAAGTGGTGCTAGCTTGTCTACTATCCAAACACCGAACATCTGCTGATGCCCAATTGCAAATCCTCCACCTTCAGTCAATTCTTGCGTACATTCTACTGTTAAATTTGAGAATACTGACCAATATGCGCCTAGAAGTAATCCAAGTGCTAATACTATTTTTATATCCTGTAGCTGTGGTACTGCAAATAGTAACAACCAAAGAGCTGTTGATGACTGCTGTACCATTATATGTCCTGTAATAAATACCGTTCTTACCTTTGTTTGCTTTCTAAAAAGAACTAATAGTATGTTGAATAAGAATGATACCAAAAGTACCATAAGCATCATACTAAATGATCTACCAATACTTTCAACTGCACCTTGAGCTGCTGTCTGTCCAAAGTATGGATCTATTACAGCCGCCTGCAGATTAAATCTTTCTTTTAATCCTGCAAGTATCGGTCTAAAGTTTGTAACAAGTCCACCAGCTGCAACATTTAATATCAAATATCCAACTGTTGCTTTTATAAATCCTGCTAACGACTCATATAACGGTTTTTTAAGCAACACATAACCTATAAATACCAAAAATCCTACGAAAAATGCCGGTTGTGTTAATATGTTTATTTGGAAAAATTCCCATATTTTCAATATAATATTCATATCTTTACCCCTTATTTTGTAATATTATTATTTTATTAATCTAATTAAGTCTTCCTTTGTCCTCGCCTGTACGAGCTTACTAACGTTTTCTTCATCCTCAAGAAGTTCCACTAGTTCAGATAAGTTTTGCAAATGCTCATCGTTATTTACCGATGCAAGTACAAAAAACAATCTCGCATCATAGTCACATTCTTCTCCAAAGTCAACTGCTTTTGTTGTGTTCATAAAACATACAGAAGTTTCATTTACACCTTTTCCCTCTTGAGCATGAGGTATACACACATCTGGAGCAATAACTATATATGGTCCAAACTCATGTACATTTTTAATAATATAGTCTGGGTACTCCTTTTCAATTGCACCTTCTTTTATCAATGGTTGACAGGCTGCTATAATTGCGTCTTCCCATTTTTCAAATTCACCAGAAAATGAAAACCTATCCTTTTCAATCAGTGTTTTTAGCATAATTCCTCTCCAAATCTTATTATCTAATTTTTCTGCTGAGATTTTACTATCTCATTTTATAAAAAATCCCAGCAGAATTTTAAATAGTTACTTTAAATTTTTATGTAGTATTTTCTTCAATCGCTCTTTTATTATTTACTCAGTATATTTTACAAGAACGATGTAAATGGTAGATCAATGTCTACTGTGAAGCAATCATCAAATCCTCTTGGATAGTGGTATTCTCTCTTATCCTTATCTGCAGGATATACAAATTTTCCACCTACTTGCCAAATATATGGCTTGAACTTGTAGTCTAATCTATATTTTTTTCTTTCATATAGAGCTACTATATCCCCTGGATCAGCTTGGAAGTTTGTCCAAATATCATGATGGAATGGTATGATTACCTGAGTATTTAGCGACTCAGCCATTCTCAAAATATCTGACTCTGTCATCTTATCTGTTATCCCTCTAGGATTTTCTCCATATGATCCTAATGCCACGTCTATTTTGTAGTC
>JBDHVM010000197.1:0-3400 GCA_039809725.1 Peptostreptococcus sp. | reverse complement strand
TATTTTTTTAGTTGTATTGATAACTCTCCTAGAGTAGGTAATAAAATGATATTGTTGTCTGGAAAAATATTATTCCAATTTAGCATTTGCTTGCTTATTTCACTTTCGATCATATCAAACCAATCTTTTGTTAAGAAGTATACTTCATAATCCTCACACTCAGCTTTGATTTCAATTCTTTTACTGTCAATTCTCAAATTGACAATTGATAAGTGCTTGTCAATATGTTTTTTTGAATCTTCTGGAATTTCTAAAATTGTTTTCTCTTGAAACGGATAAAAACGATTATTATCAATGTCTAATAAATCTGCAATCCTAATTAGAGCCACAATAAGTCTTGGATGACAATCATCTGTAGAAAATCCCCTTTCAATAATCGGCAACTTAAATATTTCATCAAAATTACATGTATGTAAAACTGCAATTTCTCCTATAAGTCGGAAAAGTCTTTCTGGGACTAAAAGATTTTGATTTCTCATAAACTCAAGTTTCTCAAACGGATTCTCAATTATCTCTCTTGACAACTCACCATGTTTACTTCGAAAAAATTCAGCAACCAAAAATTTCATTGCATTTTCTTTCTCCAAAGAATAATCTTTTTCTTTATAATATATTTGATTATCATAATAATCAAAAAAAGTAGTGTATCTGTTTAACGAATGTGTATTGTTCTCTGAGATTAACTTTAAAAACTCCTTAAACTCAGTACTTTTAACTGCTTTATCTACTTCAGATGCAGACAAAACCATACCTATATCATGAAAATATGCGACTTCTAATAGAAGCCACAAATCAGTTTCCGATAATAAATTAATTTTATCTACGCCCATTATTCTAACAATGTTTTCAAGTATTTTTTTTGAGTGACTAGCATCATGATTTGTATAATGGGGAAAGTAACTAGTAATAAATTGCAATGTTTTTTCTGCAATATTCTTATCATAATCCCATTGTGAAAAAAGTATTTGACTGTCCTTTCCAAATGTTTTATCATGCAATATTGATTCAATAGTTTCCATGCTCGCCTCCTTAATTGTTTTGTTTTGTTTTGTTTTGTTTTGTTTTGTTTTGTTTTGTTTTCTTTCGTTTCCGATAACGTTCTTACCATTTCCGTCGCCTTAATGAAGGAAATGGTGTGTTAGATGAAGTTGTTTATTTTTTCATACTCGTTTTTATTCTTCCAATCACAAATATACTCCATATAAAATGGTTGCCCATCATATTCATCAGACAATAGAAGGTGTCCGAACCATTCATCATATAACGCTACATATGCATATACATTATTATTTACAGTTTTAACAACTATATAATGTTCGTTATTCGACATCTTGACTTGTTTATTGAATAAACCCTCTAATTCTAAAGGATTGATAATATATTTTTCTACATTCTGTTGATAAACTATATCGTTTCTTATACTATCAAAACTTTTGTTTAGAACAATTTCCTTCCCCATCAAATAAGCCAATGAGTTAAATGCAATTTTTAATATAAGATAAAAGAATGACTTGTCTGTTAAATCAATTTCTTGACTAAAACTAAATAGCATTTTACCTAAATTTTGATAATTATCTGGCATAAATAATTTGCTTTTATCAACTGCTTCACAGAAGAAATAGGAAATCATAATTTTTACATATTTTTCTAGATCGAAGTTCTTATACGAAGAAGCAACTATCCATTGATTGTTTAACAATCCGATGTAAAACTTATTAGTATGCCCATTTAAAGTACTTAATTGTGTATATTTCTTATTTCTATCAAACAAAAACTCAAGCAATTTTTTTTTAAATTCTCTAAAGTATTTAGAATGTTCAGTATCGTCATAGTCATCTCTTCTAAAAATAACCCTAATCTCTCCAGATAACAAATTATAATCACATTCAATTTGAGGAATTAAGTATGTTGAACCCATAAAGATATAACCTAAATTTTTCTCTTTTGTTTCATCAATGGTAAGTAATCTCACTACGGGATTTTTCTCTTTAGCTAAATCCTGATTTCCTCTTTTTCCGGGTCCATGTCTTATACGATTAGCTGTTAACAATGATCCTCTCAATGCGGTCTTTTCGAACTTTGAAAACATATTATTTGCTTGATCAGATACATATCCTTTAGGTAATTTTTTTATACCTCCGAGTCCTGCAGGAATTATATGTTCACCACTAATAAACGTAAGATTTTCATGTGAATTTAAATAAATACATTTCTCCATTTATTACTCCAAGTAAGTTTATTTTTAAATTCAATTTCATCTAACGTTCTTACAGTCTTCGCAGCCTTAGTTGCGAGGACTGTAAGTTATGTGAAGTGATAATTCTATTCTCATTAACTATAGCTCTTCTTTTAATAATTTATGAAACGATCAACATTAAACGTCAATTATAATTTACAAACCCTCTTAAATGCTAATACTCAATTGCTTCAAGATACACTAATTCGACTACATTCGTTTTGTTAATATAAACTGATTTCTTCTATCTCTTTTAGATATAGCATTGTCAATATATTTTCCAATATCGTTTTTAAAATCCTCTATACTTACTAATGAAATATAAGAATCTTCTAAGCTATCATATATACCTTGGCATCTATTTTTTTTGTGATCTACTTTAATATTGATCATGTTTTTTCTTACAAGATTGTTAAAATGAAGTAGCAGATTAACTTCTGAAGTTTCATTACATTCATTGCACTTGTGGCTACTTGTAGAAAATAATAAGCTCTTTGCATTTTCTGTATAAACTGCAACAATACCACTTGTTTGGTTGTTTTCTCTATCTTCTAATGAATAACGTAATTCATCATACATCCAGTCATCATATTTGTTTGTCGAGAAATCTTTATAATATTCAATTGCATTGGGCGTCAATATTACAATAGTTACGCTTGTCCTTTTTAGTTTTTTATAAAGATAATTTCTTATTGAATCATCGGTCATATGTGATCGATCTTCATCTTCTGAGAAATCAATTACATCCTCACTTTCATCAAACAACTCACATAACTCTTTTTTATACTCTTTCCCATCACTGAATCTAAACGAAATAAAAACTCTTCGAGCCATCTAATTGACCTCCTCAACGGTTTTAATATGTTCATGAATCATACTCATTATTCTTTCAACTATCAAATCATATTGAGTTTCATTTTTCAGATATTCCAAGTCCTCTGAATGATAATTATCTGCAATTAATTGATTAGCAACTTCTAAACTTCTTCCTCCAGTAATCCCAATTGGAATAATCAATGCTCCATTAGAGCGAGCTAACTCAAACTCTTCTTTCATACCTTGCGAAAGTACTACTTTATCCTCATTATCTTTAGTCCCATATAATAGTATACAAACCCCCACATTACTAAGCATGAGCTGTCGATACAAAGAATATTTCTCTGG
>JBDHVM010000196.1:0-3436 GCA_039809725.1 Peptostreptococcus sp. | reverse complement strand
CAAGGTGGGCTTAGAACAAGTGGTGATTTTGACAAGTGTCTAGCTATGGAAGCTACTGCTGTAGCAATATCGTCATCTGCACTTATGGCGATCGGATGTCAAAGATATAGAGTCTGTCACAATGATAAATGTCCTATGGGCATTGCAACCCAGGATGTTGAGCTTAGAAGTAGAATGATAGTTGAAATAGGTGCGGAAAGATTATTTAATTTTTTAAATGTATCAAATGAAGAATTAAAAAGCTTTGCTAGATGCACAGGAAATGATGATGTACGCAAACTTTCAGTAGAAGATTTAGAAACAATAAGTACGGAAATATCAAATCATACAGATATTAAACACTGTTAGCAAGTTGTGATATTATTAATTAGTAGAGTGGTTTAACTCTTTAAAACCACTCTACTTTAAATTTCTTATTATTATAAATGTTTAAGAAAATGATAGTTCCCAAATATTTATACTAATCCCTTTTAACATAAGATTATAATTTTAAATTTCAATTATTTAGATTTTAACACCGTTACAATGCCTTTGGAGAATAATTTTTATAACTACTGGAATTATTATTTTCTTATTACCTTCCCTTAAGACCGTATATTCAAATGATTCCAATATATTACTATTCCTATCGATTCGGTTAGAAATTTTTAACATACTTTTTATTTCATTGCTTTTAAAAACATTATAATAAGAATCATAAAAAGAACCGTCACCAAAAATAGTTAAGGAGTTTTCATTTAGGAAATTTATAAAAGTTATTTCTTTCTTTAATATTTCAATCATATTCATTTCAGAGTATTTTTTTGTGAAATACTTGTGAACTCCAGCATCACCGAACACTCTTTGTTTGTAATATTCATTATAAGATAGATTATCTTTTGGAACACTTTTAATATAAATACGATCATAATTATATCTGACTAAACAATCTCTTATTTTTTCAAGCTCAGTCAAAGTTTTACTTTTTTCTCTATATTTAGTATTAAAAAGTTCACTTTGAGTTGTAACTTTAGGTTTAACATCATCATTTTTTACATCTGCAAAAATATTCGTATTAAGAATAGAAAAGGAAAGATACAGAGCAAAACCTGAAACAATAATGTTTTTGACTTTCATAAATATGTCCTTTCAAAATAAAAAAACTTATATTCTAACAAGATAAATATCAAGGAATTTTTAGATTTAGCTAAAAATTCGACATAAGCGTTTCAACGAGGCGGTCATCTTCGCCGAGTTATAACAAGACAAATCTCAAGGAATTTTTAGATTTAGCTAAAAATTCAACATAAGCGTTTCAACGAGGCGGTCATCTTCGCCGAGTTATAACAAGACAAATCTCAAGGAATTTTTAGATTTAGCTAAAAATTCAACATAAGCGTTTCAACGAGGCGGGCATCTTCGCCGAGTTATACATTCTGACCAAATTATATCATTAAAAATTGTTTTTGAATAATATTATTAAGCATAAATTTATAATTAAATTAAAAAATTTAATAAAAATAATTCGCAATGAAATACAAACTCCAATAATTATGCTTGAGTGATAGTTGGAAAAATTTATGCAGCTATATTAAGCGTTCAAAGTGATATGGCAAATTAAGACATATTTTTTTCATAAAAAACGTATCGAATTGATTGATTTTATACTTACTTGGTGATAAACTATTTCTATGGTGGTATTCGAAGGAAACTACACATTTTGAATAATTAATAATCTTTTATTAGTATTACACTCTTTGGAGGTGATAACTTATGAATAATGTTGGAATAATAGGTGCTGGGAAGGTTGGAGTTACCTTTGGAAAGTATTTTTTTAACAAAGGTGAAAGTAAGCTCATAGGCTACTATAGTAGATCTATTGAGAGCTCAAACTATGCGGCAAAAGTTACAAATTCTGCAAGATTTAATAATCTAGAAAAATTGGTAAAAAAATGTAATATCTTAATAATTGCAACTTCAGACGATCAGATAAAAGATGCCTGGAGTGAACTATCAAAATATAATATTCAAAATAAAATAATAGGCCACTGTAGTGGTTCATTATCATCAGATATTTTCTTCGATATATCATCCAAAGGTGCTTTTGGATGTTCTTTTCATCCTCTCTTGGCAATAAATAGCAAAGAAGAATCTTATAAAGAATTAAAAAATGCTTTTTTTACACTTGAAGGTGATAAAATAGCAGTTGATTTTTTTGAGAATATTCTTAAGGAAAATAAAAATGAATATAAAGTAATAAATTCTTGTGATAAAACAAGATATCATGTATCATCTGTTTTTTTAAGCAATTTGGTTGTTGCTCTTGGAAGTATTTCTATTGATCTTTTAAAGGAATATGGATTTAGTGATGAGGAAGGAATAAAAGCTCTTTCATCTCTAGCAAGTGGAAATATGAGTAAATTGTTGAGTAAAGGACCAATTGAGTCACTTACAGGACCAGTTGAAAGAAATGATTATGGAACTGTTGAAAAACATATTAAATCACTTAGTGAAGAAGAATATGATAGGATAAATAAACTTTATAGATTGCTTAGCCTTGAGCTAGTTGATATTGCATCTAAGAAAAACAAAGATAGAAACTATGACAAAATAAGAGACTTATTGTTGAAAGGAGAGCACTCAAAGTAGTGCTGATATCAAAATGAAAAATACTGTTATGACATTTAAGGAAGCGAAGAAAAAGGGTGAAAAACTAACTATGCTAACTGCATATGATTACTCAACTGCAAAAATTGTTGATGAGTCAGGCGTAAATTCAATCTTAGTGGGAGATTCTCTTGGTATGGTAATGTTAGGATATGAGGATACTCTAAGTGTAACAATGGACGATATGGTTCATCATACGGCAGCGGTTTCTAGGGGAAATAAAAATGCTTTGGTGATAGGTGATATGCCGTTTTTATCGTATAATACAGGTATTAGAGATGCTGTAATAAATGCTGGAAGATTAATGAGTGAGGGTAGAGCCCACTGTGTAAAACTTGAAGGTGGAAAAGAAGTATGCGACGTTATTAAGGCAATTGTAGAAGCTAAAATACCAGTATGTGCTCATATAGGTTTGACTCCTCAAGCAATAAATGCACTTGGAGGCTTTAAAGTACAGGGTAAAAACCTAGATTCTGCAAAAAACCTTATTGAAGATGCCTTGGCTGTTCAAGAAGCTGGAGCATTTGCTGTTGTATTAGAGTGCGTTCCAGATGCCGTTGCAAAAAAAATAACTGAAGTTCTTGATATACCAACTATAGGAATTGGTGCAGGAGTTGATTGTGACGGACAGGTATTGGTATATCAAGATATGCTTGGCCTATACAGCGATTTTACACCAAAGTTTGTAAAGAAATTTGCCAATGTTGGTGAAGAGATGAGAGAAGGAATAAAGTCTTATATCGATGCTGTAAAAGATGGAACTTTTCCTGAAGAAAAGCATTGTTTTAAA
>JBDHVM010000195.1:0-3437 GCA_039809725.1 Peptostreptococcus sp. | reverse complement strand
GAGCTGAGCTTGCAAATATAATCAATGAGGCAGCACTTAGAGCTGTGAGAATGGGAAGAAAACTTGTTAGTCAAGAAGATATTGAAGAATCTGTAGAAACTGTAATAGCAGGTTATCAAAGAAAAAATGCTGTGATCAATGAGACAGAAAAACGTATCATAGCCTATCACGAGGTTGGGCATGCACTTGTAGCTGCTAGTGGAAAGCATTCTGCACCAGTTCACAAAATTACAATAATACCAAGAACTTCTGGGGCTTTGGGATACACAATGCAGGTAGATGAAGTTGAAAAAGTATTAATGACAGTTGATGAAGCTATGGACAAAATCACAACATATACTGGAGGTAGAGCTGCTGAAGAGGTTATTTTCAATATTAAGACTTCTGGAGCCTCTAATGACATTGAAATGGCAACAAAGATTGCTAGAGCAATGGTGACAAGATTTGGTATGGATGATGATTTTGGTATGGTTGCACTAGAAACTGTGAATAACGCATATTTGGGTGGAGATTCTTCACTTGCTTGCTCTCCTGAGACATCAACAGCGATTGATAAGTCGGTTATTGACATAATAAACAAGTGTCATGATAGGGCAGTTCAAATACTAAACGATAACATGGATAAGCTTCATGAGATATCAGAATATTTATTGAAAAACGAGACTATAACTGGTGAAGAGTTTATGGATATACTTGAAAATAAATATATTATTACTAAGAAAATCACAAAAGAGGATGATAATGCTGAAGAATTAGCAGAGACACACGATTTATCAAGTGAAGAATCTATTTCTGAAAAACTAGTTGATAAAAATGATGTAACTACTGCAAATACAGTTGATAAAAACGATACAATTGATACAAACGATGTAATTGATACAAATACAGTTGTATTAGATAAAGAGGAAACTGAAAAAGAATAGTAAATACAACTAATTGAAGGGGATAACGAATAAATGAAGCAGAAGAAAAGTAATTTACCAGTAAACAGTGATATTAAAATTGAAGATTTAGTTGGTAAAAATAGAGAATACTATAAACCGATTTTTGAGAAATTTGACTCTGAAGGAAAATCAAAAGAATTAAACATTTACGCTTTGGTTTTTGGACCTTTTTGGTATATCTACAGAAAAATGACCTTTTTAGGTGTATTTATAATAGCGTTACAGTTAATAATGTGTACTTTAGCAGCATCTCTTGATAATATTATTTTTACTTTAGGTGTCGTAGCAACATTCTTATTATATTTAAAGGCTGGTTATTACGGAAATTACGATTATTATAAAAGGCTTAAACAAGTAAGAGATGAATCTGGAACAATTCCAGAAAAACATAGAGAACGATTTATCAATGATAAATCTGGTGTAGATATGTTCATTACAATCTGCTGGGTTGTGGCATCTATAATAATGTTTATATATGCAGTATTTATGTAGGAGACGTCAAAGATGGCAAAACTATATTTTTATTATGGCGTAATGGGAAGTTCAAAAACTGCCAACGCATTGATGGTAGACTACAACTATCATGAAAGAGGTAAAAAAGCCTTACTGATTAAGCCTGACATAGATATTAGAGATGGATCTTCTATAATAAAGTCTAGAATAGGGCTTGAAAAAAAATGTGAACTGATGTCAAAGTTTCTTGGTTATAGCTCGGAACAAATAACTAAATACGACTGTATAATAGTTGATGAAATTCAATTTGCAACAAAAGAAGAGGTCGATTTTTTATCAGATATAGTTGATAGATTAAATATTCCTGTAATGTGCTATGGTTTGAGAGCAGACTTCAAAAATGAATTGTTTGAAGGATCAAAAAGATTAATAACACTTGCAGATGAAATACATGAGGTCAAGACTGTATGCTGGTGTGGGTCTAAAGCCACTTGCAATGCTAGATATAATGAAAAAGGTATTGTAAAAGAGGGAGACCAAATTGAACTAGGGTCTAACGATAAATACGTAGCTCTATGTAGAAAACACTATAAATTGGGCGACTTAGGTGGAAATAAATAAAAACAAAAGAAGTGGCTATTTACCAGCATTTAAAGATCTGGTAAATAGCCATTTTTATTAATCAATTATTGCTAAATATTTCTAAATACTCCAGTGACTGTACCCAAAATTGAAACCTGTGAAGCGTCATAAATCATAGGGTCCATTGATTGATTTTCGGGTTTTAAGATGATTTTATCACCTTTTTTGTGGAAGGTCTTGACTGTTGCACTTTCACCATCAATCAAAGCTGCAATAATCTTCCCATTTTGAGGTCTAATATCAGAAGCGTTGATAATGATGTAGTCTTTGTCAAATATTCCAACATCAATCATACTATCACCTCGAACGACAAGCATAAAAGAATTATTTCCTTTGATAAACGAGGCAGGAATTGGAAAATACTCCTCTATATTTTCCTCTGCAAGTATAGGACTACCCGCAGCAATTTGACCTACGACGGGAAGACTTATTGTTTCAAGGTTTCTAGATATATCAGTGGGAGTATCATAACTTTTATCTAAAATCTCAATAGCCCTAGGTTTACTAGGATCTTTTCTAATATAGTTATTTTCTTCAAGTCTTTTCATGATAGAAAATACAGTAGAAGTAGACTTAATATCCAATTTTTTACATATTTCTCTAACTGAAGGTGGATATCCTTTTTGGTTAGAATGTTCTCTTATATATAGTAAGACAGAGATGTCTTTTTCGTTTAAATCCTCAAACATAGTGGCCTCCAAATCGTGAAGATATTTTAATTATTATTTTAAGTATAACACAGTGTGAACATATGTTCAATATATTAAAATAAAATAGAAAATAGTATTATACTCTATCAAAATATCGTTCATCTCTTTGGATTAGAAAATAGCATTATATTCTATCAAAATATTATTCGTCTCTTTTCTTTCCTAATACACTATCTTCATCAAGCCATTCAAAATTGTTTAGAATATCTCTTTTTAAATTTTTTCTATGAGCTGCATATAACTGAGTCGTAGTGACATTATCATGATCCATCAGATTTTGTACATCATAAATTGAAAAGCCAGTTTCTATCAGTGATGTAGCTGCAGTTGCCCTCAGTTTATGAGGGCTATAACCTTTGTCCCTCACAGTGTTTAGTGCTATAGATGAATATTTTTTTACTAAATCCCTTATAGATCTCGGAGTCATTCTTTTTTTCTGTAGAGAAAGAAAAAGAGCATCTTTATCCTCTTGTCTTATATCATCATCTTTTGGTCTTTCATAGTTAATGTATTCTTTTATTACAGTCTCACATGCTTTGTTGATAGGCATCAAAACTTCTTTACCTCTTTTTCTATATATCATAAACTCACCTCTATAAAAGTTAATTGATGAAAACTATTTTAAAAAATGAAAAGAGGGGTTCTAATGGCAGAACACAATCATACACATGATCATGAAGGACATGAA
>JBDHVM010000194.1:0-3462 GCA_039809725.1 Peptostreptococcus sp. | reverse complement strand
TTACAGAAGTATACTATGATTTAAATAAGCACTACTATGGTAATTCTTGTGAAGTTGATGAGTTAGTAGGTTATGAATGGGCTAGAATACCACATTTCTATTCTAATTTTTATGTATACAAATATGCGACTGGGTTTTCTGCAGCTTCTGTTTTAAGCAGTTTGATTCTAGAAGGTAATGCTAATGTAGAAAAGTATATAGAATTTTTGAAGAGTGGTGGTTCAGAATATCCACTAGATCAACTTAGAAAAGCGGGCGTGGATATGGAGAAAAAAGAATCTGTAGAAAAAGCGCTAGATGTATTTGAAGGATTGGTTGATGAGCTAGAAAAATTATTACAATAATTACAATAATATAAAAAAGAAAAGAAAAAATGAAACAAGAAAAGAAAAAAGTAAGAAAAGAAAATGAAAAATGAAATAAGAAATAGAGTTTGATTTGATAATTAAAGATATTGAAAAGTTTGTTATAAAAATAGTGTATGATAGGTCCGATATTGATGTACGGATGAAAATGTGTATTTATCATAAATTTGCCTTTATGATAGATACACTATTGATGTATGTATGCAAATTTTACAGGAGAAGTATATGGGGAATATTGATTTTAAACTTATTGCTGTTGTTATGTTATTTGTAATATTGATTTCTATACAGATAACATTAAATAAAATACTTGTGATTCTAAAAGAAATTAAAAGGGATATTAGAAATAGAGAGGACTCAAAAATCTACGGAGTGAATAGTGATGAAATTAGACGTTATTAAAGAAGAAATACAAAAAGTTGCGGAGGCGATTTCTCTAGTATTGAAAATAGATGTTACAATTGTCAATGACAATATGGAAAGAATCGCTGGTACAGGTATTTATAAAGATAAAATAGGTGCAAAAATTTTAGGTTCCTCAGCGTTTAAAAAGTCATATGAGGATAAAAAAACTTTGATAATTGACAATCCCAGAGAATCAATTCTCTGTGAGGGGTGCTATAGAGTAGATGATTGTGAAGAAAAGGCTGAAGTATGTTGCCCAATAATATTGGATGAAAAATGCTATGGTGTAATAGGGTTGATAGCTTTTGATGAAGGTCAAAAAGATATTATTACCAAAAGTAGTGATGAACTGATACTTTTTATGGAAAAGATGGCGAGCTTAATTTCAGGAAGTATGAAAGCAGAAATAAAGTCGTTTGAGTACAATATTGAAAAAGAGAAAATAATAAAAATTTTTGACAGTATGGATAGACCTATGGTTTCAACCGATGAGAACGGCAAAATAGATTCATACAATAGCAAGTTTATGAAGATGTTTAAGCTAAGTGTTGATCCCTCTGGAAAGGAAATATATCGTGTATTGGACTTTATCGGGGCAGATGTTTTTGACAGTTTAAAAGGTAGTAACAAACATATCGAGTTTTTTAATTCTAAGAAAACAAGTAGAAGAGGTATTTAAAATATAAATAAAATTTATTATAAGTCTATTTTAAAGGGGTTTGTAATAGACTTTGTCGATAAAAAGGATGCAATCAGAAACTATAATAAAATGAATGTAGATTATAGAATGACATTAGATGATATTATTGGAAGATCCAAAATTGTAAATGCTGTAAAAGAAAACTCACTAAAGGCATCAGAATCAACTTCATCAATTTTAATTACGGGTGAGAGTGGAACTGGGAAGGAAATGTTTGCTAGAGCAATACATTCGCATAGCAAGAGATGTGATAAACCCTTTTTTACAATAAATTGTGCAGCCATTCCTGGAGAACTTTTGGAAAGTGAGCTTTTTGGATATGAAGAAGGCGCATTCACTGGAGCAAAAAAGGGTGGAAAGCTTGGTATATTTGAAATAGCAAATACAGGGACAATTTTTTTAGATGAAGTGGGTGATATGAGTATACACTTACAATCGAAGCTACTTAGAGTTTTACAGGAAAAAGAAATCCAAAAAGTAGGAGCCAAAGAGAACATTGTAGTAGATGTAAGGATCATATCGGCAACAAATAAAAATCTATCTGAAATGGTTGAAAAAGGACTGTTTAGGGAAGATTTGTACTATAGACTAAATGTTATTCCACTACATTTGCCAAGTCTACGAGAAAGGGTAGAAGATATTCCATTACTTGTAGAGCATATGCTAAGAGTTTATTCTGAAAAACTAGAAAAAAATATATATGGAGTTTCAAATGAAGTGATGAAAATGCTTGAGAGTTACAGTTGGCCAGGTAACATCCGTGAACTGCAAAATGTAATTGAGTACTGTGTAAATATGTCAAACGACGAGGAAATAGTCGATGTAGATATTTTAAAAAATAGATTTGAAATAAATAATTTGGCGTTTAACAACAAGCAACTTAGAGATATTGACGCAGATGATACTAAGATGAAAAAAAATGGTGAAAACAATAAAACTGAGGTCAATATTGTAAAAAATGATATCGAGATCATTGATAAAACAAAGAGTGAAGATAATGATATAGATGAATTATTGCTGATTGATAAAGTAATGGGAACAAAAATAGATATTAGTAAAATTGAAGAACTTGAAAAAGAAGAAATAAAAAAAGCCTTGGAGACATATAAATATTTTAAATTTGGAAAAAATCTGGCAGCGAAAAAACTAGGTATTTCTAGGGCAAGCTTGTATAGAAAGATAAAGAAATACAAATTGTAGATATAAAAACATATAGAAGTTTATATTGTTGAAAAAAACAGACTAAAATATGTAGAATTTCTTGCAAAATAGTACAGTACTATATTTTAGACGAAATAATATCATAATGAGAAAAACACATATCAATTTGATATGTGTTTTTTATTTTTATGGTATTAATAGATGTACTTTAGTGGAATTTCAATATATAATTATAGTTGAAGTTTGTAATAATATGGCATAAAATTTGCTATGTTCTTATAAAGTGGAGTCAATTATCTATTAACACGATTTAAAATAAATATAATATAATAGTGGGGGAAAATATGAGAGATCTAAAAAAAGAATTTGTAGAGATGCTAAAAGCAGAAGTAAAGCCTGCAGTTGGATGCACAGAACCAGTAGCACTTGCACTTGCATGTGCAAAATGCAAAGAAATTTTAGGGGAAGAAATTGTAGCAAACAAGATGTTAGTAAGTCCAAGTATATATAAAAATGGAATGTGTGTCGGTATACCGGGAACTAAAAGACTGGGTCTTAAAATAGCTGCTGCAATAGGAATAGTCGCTGGCAAATCAGAAAATGGATTAAGTGTTTTGGAAGGATCTACAGCTGAGCAGATAAAAAAATCTGAAATGCTAATGGATGAGGGAATGTTGTCAATTGAGCCTGCAGACACTGTAGAAAAGGTATATATTTATGTTGAATTTACAGGGAAAAACAATAATGCAAAAGTTGTTATTAGAGAAAAACACGACAATTTTGTTTATATTGAAAAAAATGGTGAGGTAGACTTAAATAAGGAAACGTATT
>JBDHVM010000193.1:0-3469 GCA_039809725.1 Peptostreptococcus sp. | reverse complement strand
TCTCCTTACGGCATCAGGTGGCCCCTTCAGAGGAAAAACTTACAAAGAATTAATATCTGCTACAAAGGATGATGCTCTAAAACACCCCAACTGGAGTATGGGTAAAAAAATAACTATAGATTCTTCTACTTTAATGAATAAAGGTCTTGAAGTAATTGAAGCAAAGTGGTTATTTGACGTTGAGCCTGAGGATATAGAAGTATATGTCCATCCACAAAGTATTGTGCACTCAATGGTTCAGTTTGAAGATTCTTCAGTTATTGCTCAACTTGGATGTCCCGATATGAAAGTCCCTATTCAGTACGCTCTTTCATATCCGTTAAGGTTAAAATCAAATTTTGAGAGATTAGATTTGTATAAAATTGCAAATTTGACATTTGAAAAAGCAGATATGGACGTGTTCCCATGTCTAAAAATAGCTTATGATTGCCTAAAAAATGGTGGAACTGAATGTACTGTTTTAAATGCTGCAAACGAGGTTTTGGTCGATATGTTTTTAAATGACAAAATTTCATTTTACGATATACCGAAGTACATTAAAATGGCTTTGAGAGATCACAACTTTATTCAAACACCTACCTTAGACGATATTCTTAAAACGGACAAATGGACAAGGGATTACATAAATAATATTTTTATTTAAAAGCTTTTTTTAAGACTAATTAAAGAAATTTCTTTTATAATATTCATATTGTAAACTTCAATATTTTTTGTATATTAATGCATTTATTGTTTTTTGATAAAATATTGGATATAAATTGACTTGAGAGGATGGTAGATAAATGAATGTAATTTTAGCTATTTTAGTTTTTGGTTTTATAATTTTTATTCATGAGTTAGGTCACTTCTATTTTGCAAAAAAAGCTGGCGTAACAATACATGAGTTTTCTATAGGAATGGGGCCTAAAATTTTTGGAAAAGAAAAAAATGGAACAGCATATACGATAAGGCTGCTTCCAATAGGTGGTTTTGTCGCAATGGAGGGGGAAGATGAAGACTCTAATGATCCAAATGCATTTGGAGAAAAGACTCTTTTACAGAGACTCTCTTCAATTCTAGCAGGACCCTTTGCAAATATTATTCTTTGTGTGATACTTTTAATCCCTGTTTATTTTATTACTGGAACACCAAGTACAACAGTAAGTAGTGTACTTCCAAATAGTCCAGCACATAAAGTTGGTTTAAAGGTTGATGATAAGATTTTAAGTATTAACAATAAAAATATTTCAAGCTTTGATCAATTAACTGCTACAGTTCAGAGTAATAAAAATAAGGAAATGAGCCTAGAGGTACTTAGAGGTGTTGAAAAAAGGACATTCAAGATCACTCCATCTTTGAATCAGGGCTCATATCAGATTGGTGTTGCTCCTAAGTTGTTGAAGTCTGCTTCAAATATTGGTAATGTTGTAGTTCAATCTGTGAAAACCACTTATAAAGTCGGAGTGAGTATGTTGCAGTTTTTATGGAAACTCATAACTGGCCAATTAGGTGGAAAAATACTTAACTCTGTTGCAGGGCCTGTAGGTGTTATCAAGCTTGTATCTACTCAAGCTGAAAATGGTTTGATCAACTTAGTGTATTTTGCTGCGATAATAAGTTTAAATATTGGAATCTTTAATTTATTGCCAATACCTGCCCTTGACGGATGGAGAGTTTTAATTCTTATTATCGAAGGTATAAGAGGTGGAAAGAAAATACCCGCAAAAATTGAAGGGTATATTAATGGTATCGGTCTTGTAGTTCTTCTCTCTTTTATGGTATTTATTACCTACAAAGATATTTTAAAGCTGCTATAGATAGCCGAATTGATTGAGAGGTAAAAAGGTAAAATGACATATACAAGAAAAAAAACTAGGGTTGTAGAAGTCGGTGGTGTTAAACTAGGTGGGGATAATCCTATAAGTGTACAATCAATGACAAATACAGATACCCGTGATGTAAATGCAACTGTAAACCAAATAATTAGACTTCAAGATGCTGGTTGTGAACTTGTGAGAGTTGCAGTTGTGAATATGGATGCAGCAAAAAAAATTTCTGATATAAAAAGTAAAATATCTATTCCGCTTATTGCTGATATTCATTTTGATTATAGATTAGCTCTAGAATCCATAAACCAAGGAATAGATGCTATCAGAATAAATCCTGGTAATATCGGTAGCATAGAAAAGACTAAGCAAGTTGTTGCTGCTTGTAAAAAAAATAATATTCCAATAAGAATTGGTGTAAATGGAGGTTCTCTGGAATCTAACTTGTTAACTAAATACGGCGGACCCACTCCAGAAGCAATGGTTGAGTCTGCTTTAAACCACATAAAAATATTAGAAGAATTGGATTTTTACGATATTGTCATTTCTTTGAAAAACTCGGATATCATAAAGACAGTTGAAGCTTATCGACTTATGTCCGATAAGGTCGACTATCCACTACATCTTGGTATTACAGAGTCTGGGAGTGTTTATCGTGGAACAATAAAATCCTCAATAGGTGTAGGATCATTACTAATTGATGGAATAGGTGACACCATAAGAATCTCTTTAACTGGCGATCCTGTTGAAGAAATTAAAGTTGCAAAAGATATTCTGAGAAGTATAGGATTACTTAATGATAAAATAAGGGTGATTTCTTGCCCTACTTGTGGTAGGTGCAATATAGACTTAATTCGCTTAGTTGGCGAAGTAGAATCTCAAATCGATGATGTTCAAAAGGATATGACAGTAGCTATTATGGGTTGTGCTGTAAATGGTCCTGGAGAAGCAAGAGAAGCAGATATTGGAATTGCTGGAGGAGATGGAGTTGGTCTTCTATTTAAAAAAGGTGAGATTATCAAAAAAGTACCTCAGGATATGATTGTCCAAACACTTGTAGAAGAAATTAATAAAAAATAAATTATTTTTATATAATTTACACATAAAAACAACATGTACTTATTATTCACTTAGTCCATGTTGTTTTTTTAATATAAATGTATATATTTCACTTTATAAGAAATCTAATTAAACCTCTTTAACTGATTTAACTCAAAAGTCCACTGTGGCGTATATAGTTTCCCACTTTTCTTAACTTCTTCAACTTTATACCACGGACTAATTTCCTTATTATCCTTATTTATCAACACTTGTGTCTGCTGTGCGGGCATATATGACTGTGCCAACATAAAAATTTTATTTCCATCTTTATCAACACCCATATCAATTACCATAATCGCATGACCAACTGTTTTAGTACCTGGAGTACCACCTCTTACAAATACGTCTCCAATCTGCATATCATCAATATTTACAAAATGTGTATCTTTGACTAATGATAAGGTACCACAGTACCCATAAACTAAATTCATAAATTTTTTGTAAGTTTCACGTGATGTTGAAGGTGGCTTTGATAAATAATACCTATCATCCTCGGGGTTTACCCTATATCCTTTTGAGTACTTTTCAAAGTCAGCCGCTCCATTTGAAACAAAATTGAACTT
>JBDHVM010000192.1:0-3477 GCA_039809725.1 Peptostreptococcus sp. | reverse complement strand
CCCCCATCGGTTAGCACCGAAAGTTTATCTGGATGTTTTTCAAAGTTTAGCATCGCCTCGTATACAGTCGTCGGTGGCTTACCAAATCGTTGATTTCTTTCATCAAGTGAGTAGTAATTAAATACATTATTCTCATCTCTATAAGATCTACCTTTTTCTAAGTAGAATCCTTCATCATCAGGTTGTTTAGAAATCTCTTTTTCCAATTCCTTTGTGTCATATTTACCATGCTTAACTATTGATTTTATACCATCTAACATCGTCTGGTAAGATCCAGCAACTACCAAGTACTTATTAGTAAGTGGGTTTGGTGATCTAAGTTCAAACCTTAACGCTTTCGGTTTATCAATATCTCTTATTAATCCCACTAAAACCGATCTATTTCTCGAAGGCAAATCGTAAGAATGTCCAAGCGACGTAACAGTACATACAGGTGCTTCAAATCCAGGTACAAGCCTATTAAATCCATCGTTTGTATTTGTAACAATAGGACCTAATACTTCGTAATTTTTCAGTATTCCCATTAATGAACCGTATCCTATTGGACTAAGATAGTCTGATTTTAAATCCTTTGGAGCAAACATATTAACTAACTTGCCATTTTTTAGCTTAGCACCAACACCCAAATGAGCGTGAGCACCACTTCCTGCAACACCTTGAATTGGTTTAGCTTTGAAACTAACTTCTAACCCATGTGTTTCAAAAATATCATCTACTACCTCTCTAACCAGCAGCTCGTTATCTGCCGCTTGAAGAGGTGAACTGAATTTCCAAGATATTTCTAACTGCTCCATCGCATGTCTTGTAGACCCTTCGCTATTAATTAAGCTATGTATGCCTCCTACCTCTTTATGTGCCATTTCAGGCTCCACTCCATACTTTTCCAATTCTATCAAGCATTTTTCTAAACACGTTCTGATTAATCCATGCGTCCTTTTCCAATACTGTTCCTTTAAACTTTGTGATACATATAGTTTTTCCAAATCAGCTTTATCTTCAGGCGTATTTACCCAAAATTCAAGTTCTGTAGCGACCGTTAAAACAATACTTTCTATATCATCAGGAGAATCAATGTTCGTGTTTTCTAGCAATTGAGGATTTTCTTTGACAAGTTTCATTATACTTTCTTTAAAGAAAATATCCGCTCTTTCCAGTGTGCCTCTAGAACACACTTTCAAATTGTCATGTATTAAAAATGCAGGTATTTTTATTGTTCCTACAGGTAATCCAGTCTCCTCATCTATAAATTCATAGTTATAATCAATAAACCAAGTCGCATCAACATCTGCCTTCAAATCAACCTTTGCATTATTAAGTGTTGCAATTTCATACAATTCAACTGAAGAACCGTCAGTTTGAATACTTGACTCTAAGAAAGATTCAATATCTTCTAAAAATAGTTTTACAGGTATTTTTTCATCCGTGGAATTTCCACCAAGGTCAACTCCCATTAATGAAACAAACTTAATATTCTTGTGTTTTTCTAACAATGCTTTTAGCTTTTCAATTGAATGATCTTCTCTTTTTATATAGTACAATAATTCTGGCATACTACCCCCTCGACTAAATATGAATTATAAATCAAATTTATATTTTATTATTCGTATTTTATTTTTTTATATTATATATCAAATTACTTATACTTTCAAGTCTTTAATAAAAAAACATCATTTTTTTTGCTGAATTTCTTTTTAAGTTAACTAACACAGGTAAAAAAATTATTTATATAAGTTAATCTACTGTATTTATAATTCTTCACTGACTTTGTTTAATAATCTCGTTTTTTCAATATCTATTTATTTATAATCAACTCTACTGGACAGTGATCAGAACCGTATACATCAGTATGGATTTTAGCACTTTCTAATTTGGTATCCATGTCCTTTGAAGTGCAAAAATAGTCGATTCTCCATCCTGCGTTGTTTTTTCTAGCATTAAATCGGTATGACCACCAAGAGTATACGCCTTCAAGTTCAGGATAGAAAAATCTAAACGTATCTGTAAATCCACTATCTAAAAATTCAGAGAACTTCTCTCTTTCTTCATCAGTAAATCCAGCATTTTTTCGGTTAGATTTTGGATTTTTTAAATCAATTTCTTTATGCGCTACATTTAGATCACCACAAAGTATTACTGACTTTGTTTCACTTAGTCTATTTAAGTAATCTCTAAAATCGTCTTCCCATTTCATTCTATATTCAAGTCTTTTTAACTCTGTCTGTGAATTAGGTGTATATACTACTACAAAATAAAAATCATCATATTCACATGTAATTACCCTTCCCTCGTTGTCATGCTCCTCTATGTTTATTCCATATGACACAGAAATTGGCTTCTCTTTTGTAAATATAGCGGTTCCTGAATAACCCTTCTTTTCTGCGTAATTCCAAAATTGATGATAACCCTCAAGTTCCAGTTTAACTTGCCCATCTTGACACTTTGTTTCCTGTATTGCAAAAATATCTGCGTCTACTTCTTCAAAAAATTCTAAAAATCCTTTCGTAATCGCAGCTCTTATTCCATTGACATTCCATGATATTAACTTCATTTTCTAAATCAGATAATTATTTTCAATCATCCTTCTCCCTTCTTATTAAAATTTTAATATACTTGCTAGTTCCTCTGGATCTGTACCACATACAAAAAAATTTGTACTTAATTCAAATCCGCCAAAGTTATATTTTCGTGGAACTATATGTATGTGAGTTCTAAATATATCACTATTCTTTTTTCCAATCACATCGGTATGAATAATTACATTAAAAGGAATTTCCCCTTGAAAAGACTCCCAATTCCTGAAAAAGTTGTAATATATATATGATAACTCATCCAATTGTGCCTCGGATAACTCATCAATGTTTATGTTATTTTTTGATATTATCCTTACTTCTCCACTATACCTTGTTGCAAATGGTACATATACTAAAAAACACTCTCCATCGAATATTACTCTCTTTTTATAATTTATCTCAGAGTTAATTATATGATCATATAAGTTTACATTATTCTTTTTATAAAAATCACTTGCGACATCTAATTCTTTTTGAACTTCTGGTGGAACAACACTCATCGATATTATCTGTGAATGAGGGTGCACCAGAGAAGCTCCAGAATTGCTTTTAGAATTTTTAAATATATTTATATAACTTATCCCATTTACGCTCGATAAGCTTTTAAACCTATCTTTATATAGCTTAAATACATTATTAAATTCTTCAATACTCATATTGTAATATTCCCCGTTATGTCTATGTGTTTCTACTACAACCTCGTGCTTTCCAAAAATCGTATCAAAATTAAGATCTAAAATTGGATACTTGTTTGAAATTGACTTTGCCAACCATCCATCACTACAACATATCTCATCCATGGAGTCGTCATTTAGATGTTCATTTCCCCTACAAAAAGGACAGTTTGATACAAATTCTTCATTTTTACTAGATTTATTTATATTTTTGTTGTTTTTTTCTTTTTTCT
>JBDHVM010000191.1:0-3499 GCA_039809725.1 Peptostreptococcus sp. | reverse complement strand
GATATAGTTCTTTTTTCAAATCCTTGCAAAGAAACTAAAGCCAACATTTTTTTATCTTTTTCATCACTTGTAATTTTATCCATCTTTTTTATTTTTAGACCAAAAGCTACATTCTCATATACGTCCATATGAGGAAATAATGAATATTTTTGAAATACTGTATTGATATTTCTCTGATATGAAGGAACATTATTTACTCTATATCCCCCAAAATATACGTCACCCTCATCTGCGAATTCAAAACCACCGATTATTCTAAGCATCGTAGTTTTACCACATCCACTCGGTCCCAGCAGCGTAAGGAACTCATTTTCATTAACTGTTAAATTAAAATTATCTAAAACAGTATTTTCATTAAAAGATTTACTTACATTTTTTAACTCGATTAACTTGTTTTTCAACAATTCCACCTCTCTCTTTTTACATCTACACTTTTAATTTTTTCACCTAAATATAATACACTTATTTATAATTCCATATTTTAAAATGACGGTGGTGAACTTACCCACACTAATAGTGCAGGAGTTTTACCCTCATTCGATATATAATGTACTTCTTTTGACTTATAGTAAAAGCTCTCTCCCTTTTTTACCTTTAGTCTTTTATTTCCCATATGAAGTATAATATTACCTTTTAATACAAATCCAAATTCCTCTCCTTCATGGGGTTTTTCTTCCTTGTACCTTCCACCTGGTACTAACTCTACTAATGCTGGCTCCATATCATTTTTTTGTGAATTTGGTACCAACCATTTAAAAGTATATCCCAAATCAAAATCTTCTGATTCAAACATATCATCTCTCTTAAATGTTATTTTTTCATTTACTTCATCTGCAAAAAATTCTCTCAAGTTTGTTCCTAAAATTTCTAATATATCTATAAGAGTTGCAATAGATGGTGATGTTAAATCATTTTCCAACTGTGAAATAAATCCCTTAGATAACTCACATCTGTTGGCAAGTTCCTCTTGGGTCAACTGTTTTTCCGTTCTAAGCCTCTTTATCTTTTCACCTATTTCCATGTTTTCTTACATACTTAAATATGCTTCTAACCCCCTTTTTAGTTTTTTTAGACTAAACTAAAAGTTTATTAAAAATAAACAATTCTTATTATATATGTAAATTTTTAAAAAATCAATATCTTTCTCTAAATCAGGCAAATTTAATCTACTTTATTTATATATTTTTTGATTTGAATATCAGTCACTTTTTATATTTCTTCTAAACTATATGTTTTTATGTAATAAAAAAAGAGCTTTCGCTCTTTTTTATTATATGTTTTCTTTTTTAGATTAACAAAATTCATATTATTGTTTTATATTTGTTGTTTCCAGTTTGTAGACGATGTCTACATTGTATCTTAGTAACCTAAAATATTTTTTGACACTGTGTTATACCCACCAATAATATAGTTTTTCTTGCCCTTCATAAGTGTTACAATCTCTTTTGATACACTGTCCTTGCCAACTAAAAGTAAATTCTTTACACCAGTATTTAATAAGTTTATTGAGCTAAGTGCATCCGCAAAACTATTTCCATTTGCTAATATATTTTCAGAATATCCAAGAAGCTTTGCAACTTGACTAGATGTTTCCGCTCTGTCTCTACCGTAAACTCTATAAACGAAACTAGGATCTTTCTTAAGTTTAATATTATACTCTACCATAGTACTTACTGAACTTGTTCCACCCACTAAATATACATCTTTGTATGTTTTTATAGAGGCTGTAACATCAGTCGTTTTTTCAACCAATAATATTGGAGATACTAGTTTTTTTGCTAAAGGAGTAGCAGACAGTGCATCTGCAAATTTTCTTCCATCGGTAATAATTAAATGCGCTGTATCACCAAACTCTTTTACCAACAATTTTGAAGTATCATATCTATCCTCTCCAGCAATTCTTCTCACATTTAAGTTAGATAGCTGTGTTTCAATTATTGGCGAAACCGAACTTTTCCCACCAACTATTATTGCATTTTTTGCTCCTAGGTCCTTTATAAGATTTAGTGCATTCTGACTAAGACCATTTTTATCTGTAAAAATAATCGGTGACTTCATTTTCATTGCAAGTGGACCTGCTGCCAATGGATCGGCAAAGCTATTTCCTGAGGCTATGATAACATTATCAGTCTTACCATTTTCAAAACTTCTCTTAATTGAATCTAAGTTGGTTTCAAATCTATCACTACCACTTATTCTATAAGGATTTTTTGAAGGATCTTCCACTGCACCTAAATTATTTACTATTATTGGTATTGAAAGGTCACTTGTCATATTATCATAATTAATTCTAATTTTTGCCTCTTTATTACCTATTGTACTTGTATCGGGAAGTGAAAGTACCTCTATAGTTGCATCATTAGGTAGACCACTTATTGCTTTAGTAACATCGACATTATCACCCGTTTTTACAGTGAATATCTTTACGCCTATGTAGATAGTATCTATCATAAAAGTATTGTTTATATGTTGACCTTTGTCATCTATAGTTGAATATGGAACACATACCGCAATATGACTACCCGCTTTCATATCTGCATCCATAAAAGGAAGCAAGAAACTTCCATCTTCTGACTTCACATTAAACTTACTATCTGAAATCAAGTTCGCATCTGTAGGTGTGAATTTTCCAGACTTTACTTCTTCGTCAGTTAGTTTGTACAATGCAACACCAACACCTTTTGCAAGCTTTCCTTTAATTGCAGTCTGAGACGAACTGATAAAATTAGGTAGATTAATAGTTGTCTTTAAGTCACCCTCTATTTTACCCTTCACATTTGAAAGTTTTTCAATAGCCAAACTTCCTATCGTTGGCAACTCTGGTTTAATAATACTTGGAGTAGACTCCTCTTTTTTCACAAAATTACCATCGATTTTTTGATTAATTTCTAAATTTGTTCCACTTATATTTTCTTCTACAACTTCAGCTTTTGAAATACTCAAAGCTGATACCGCAATTAGGTTCATTGCTAAAGTAGCAGAAAGAACAACAGACATTTTCCTTTTCATAAATATACCTCCTATTAACTAAACTGTCCACATGACAGTACAACTGGCTTAATAAACACTTCTATTTTTTGTGTATCTATTTTTGTGTACATACTATTATAACATATCAAGTCAATATTAAAACTTAACTATAAATTAAATTGCTTGAAAACCTTATTTTGCTACATTCTTTTTGATTTAACTATATACTTTTACATTCGCATATTGTATATTAGTATTGTGCTCAATTTATCGAAAGTATAGTAAGTATATTTTTGTATTTATGAGCTTTATATAGGAGGTGACTTTTTTGGTAAATAGACTTGAAGATAAAGAATATAAAATTGAAACGATTAAGCTAGCTCTTTTTTTAGGAGAACTACTTATTAAAAATGGCGCTGAAACATATAGAGTTGAAGATAGTGTTCTAAGAATTTGTAAGTCAAGAGGATACAACCACATAAATTGCTTTACCACACCGACGGTTATTATTATTTCTGACGATAAGTTC
>JBDHVM010000190.1:0-3509 GCA_039809725.1 Peptostreptococcus sp. | reverse complement strand
GGATTATAAACAAAATCAAAAGCAAAATCGTATTTGCTGATTATATCCTCATTGATGAGTGTTGTGTCAATATTTGGGTACATACCAACAGGTGTAGCATTTATGATTCCATTTCCACTCAAAGAGCTTAGCTCTTCATAGTCATAGTATTTTATGCAGGTATTATTTATGTGTAGCTCCATAAATTTTTTGGGGTCTCTACTAATAATATTTATCTTTTTTGCATTATTTTGCACTAAAAATTTGATAACAGGTTTTGAAGCACCACCTGTTCCCAAGATTGTAAATTCTCTTTCAGATACTGGTGGGAATGATTTAAAAGTTTCTTCAATTCCATGGTAATCAGTATTATAGCCGTAGATATTATTATCTATAATCTTTATAGTGTTGACTGATTGTATACACTCCGCCAAAGGATCAAGTCTATCAATATGAGGAAGAACTGCTTCTTTGTATGGAATAGTTACATTTAGTCCAGAAAAAATATTATCTTTTAATCCGAGGATAAATTCTGAAAGATCACATTCAGGAATTTCGATCGTTTTATACTCAGAAGATAAGCTCAGTTTTTCGTACAAAAAAGTATGTATTTCAGGAGAAATTGAATGTTCAAGATGCTTACCTAACAAACCGTAATTTTCCATAAAACCTCCTTTTTTTGATATAATAATATAATTTAATAATATAATTATATCAAAAAAAATGAATAATAGCTATAAATAACGTTTATAATGCAAAAAGTTGTCGGTAATGTTAAAATAGACAATATAAGTGGTTAGGTGGTGAGATTTATAGTGGAGAAAAATTACAAGATTTTAGTTTCGTATGATGGTTCAAAATATTGCGGATGGCAAAAACAGAAGGATTCACTGGGTATTCAAGGTGAACTAGAATATGCGGCTAAAAACATATTTAATCTAAAAAATATAGAGATTACAGGGTCTGGAAGAACTGATGCTGGAGTGCATGCTTTGGGACAAGTGGCAAATTTTAGAACAAGCACAACTATTCCAATTGAAAAAATTCCAGAAGTATTTAACAACAATTTACCAAAAGATATTTCAGTATTAGAAGCTTCAATAGTTGAAGATGTATTTCATGCTAGACATTCGGCAAAGGGAAAGACATATAGATATCAGATATATCAGTCTAGGATAAGGAGCCCATTTTTAAAGGATTATTCGTATCAAGTTAAGTTTGATTTAGATTTAAAAAAAATGAAGGAAGAGATAAAAAGCTTAGAAGGTGTGCATGACTTTGCTGGATTTATGAGTTCTGGTTCTTCAGTAAAATCTACAGTCAGGGAAATATATCGTGCGGATATTTTCACTTATGATGACTTATTAGTCATTGAGTTAGAGGGAAATGGATTTTTGTACAATATGGTTAGAATAATTGTGGGAACTCTTGTTGATATAGGAAGAGGGAGCATAAAAGAAAAATTATGCGACATAATAGAGTCTAAAGATAGAAAAAGAGCAGGACATACGGCACCGCCACAGGGGTTATTTTTAAAAAAGGTTAAGTACTAAAAGATTAAAAAAAATATAATAATCAAAAGCCCTACCTAAAGAGAATAAATACAAATCAATAATTATGAATTGTACAAGCTCTCTTAGGAGGGCTTTTTAATTATGTAAACAACTTTCATATAAAAATTCTTAAATAAATATCATATTCTTAAACAAACTAAATAAATATTTCTAATTAGTCTGGTGTTTTTATGATAGTTATGAAAAATTAAAGTACTACTTAACTGTTTCAGGAACTTTTATATCTTCAATAGTGTTAAGTTCTTTATACTTCATAGTAGTTTCTTGAAGCATATCTCCAGAATCCTCGCCTGCTTTGACGCTTATTTCTACTTTGTTCAAAACTTCTATAGGATGGAAAGTCTTTTTGTCATAAGATGCTTTTGTTGAGAATGACTTAACTTCGAAATTAGATCCTTTTAGAACAGGGTTATTTTTAAATTCTGGCATAGTTTTTAATATTTCATTGAAATCCTTACCATCGCCGTTATAAGTAAGAACATATGCTTTATCAGTTTCTTCAACTTTCATCTTACTTTCAAGAGACTTTAACAACTTTAACTGGTCATCACTTTTTGCCATGTTTTCATAAAGTGACATATCAACGCCAAGATCTTTTAAGTTTAGCTTCTGATAGCCTTTGCCTGAAGCTGGTGTTTTTATATATGCATCATTTTCTAAAATGTACATATCCATTTCAACTGGTGCAGACTTTTGAGCTGACTTAATTTCAGATTTCAGATTCAAATGCATCTTTATTGGCTTAAGTAACATTTCAATAGAGCCAGTAGAGGAAGTTGCCATAGAACCTTGTTTTGATTTAATATCCATCTTGATTGCTAGATCAGCTTTGATGCTTTTTATTTCTTTGTTTGCGTCCTCAACCTTTTGAGTAATTTGCTGAACTGTCATTGCTTTTTTTTCGCTTTCTTTTGAATCATCTTTTTGAGAACATCCAGACAACGCAAGCATTCCAACAAGAGAAAGCATTAGTACTTTTTTGAATTTCATAGTATACCTCCTTAAAATATATTACTACACCCAATTATAAAGTAAAAATGTCTGTCAACATTGTGAATAATCACATAATATTGACTAATTCAAATTTATCTTTAATTTATTATACTATAAGTGCAGGAAAAATAATATGATTCACAATAAAAAAGTACGATGTACATATAGAAAAATAATATTATTTTTATAGAGAAATTATATCATATATAAAAAAATTATAGATTTTTGAAATAACATAATTATGTAAATATATCTAAAAAAATAATTGCAGTAGAGACAGAAATTTAATAATAAAAATAAATGATAAAAAATTCAAAAAATTGTTGACAAGTCGATTAAATGGGGATAGAATATAGATAATTTAAAACTTATAGAAAGGGGATAGAACAATGGCTAAAAAGTTGTTTATACCTGGTCCTATCGATGTTCGAGAAGATGTTTTGCAAAAGATGGCAACTCAGATGATCGGTCATAGAAGCAAGGACGCAAGCATATTGCAAGAAAATATTAGCAAAAAAATGAAAAAATTGCTATTTACAGAAAATGAAATACTATTATCCACATCCTCCGGCTCAGGTCTTATGGAAGGTGCAATTAGATCCTGCACTTCCAAGAAAGCAGCTGTGTTCTCCTGTGGTGCATTTGGAGACAGATGGTATAAAATGGCGGTGGCAAACAATGTCAAGGCTGATTTGTATAAAGTGGATATGGGAAAAGCGACTACTCCTGAAATGGTAGATGAAGTTCTATCAACTGGAATGTACGACCTTGTAACTGTACAGCATAATGAAACTTCAACAGGGATTACTAACCCGATAGAAGAAATTGCAAAAGTGGTAAATAAATACGATGATATAGTTTTTTGTGTAGATGCAGTAAGCTCTGCAGGAGGAACAAAGATAGAAGTCGACAAGCTAGGAATTGATATACTTATTACATCAACTCAAAAAGATTTGTGTCTAC
>JBDHVM010000189.1:0-3515 GCA_039809725.1 Peptostreptococcus sp. | reverse complement strand
CCACCTCAGAAAAGTCTGATGCAGCACAGCTAAGGATAGATGACTTCGTGGAATTTGATAAAGTTCCTGCAGGATATGCTGAAACTGAAAACCTCAATAGAAATATTGACAACTTCAAATGGCCTCAACCTATAACCAAACCAGGTCTTGGAAAATATTTAGTTGATAATAATGTTGCGTCTAATGAAAGACTAGAAATACTGAAGTATTATCTTGATAATCCAACAAATAAGGGTAAGTACACAATAGATGCTATTTGTGAAATGGAAGGAAAGATTATCGACACCCGAATGAATGATTTAAGAATCTACGAAGAACGTTGCCCAACACTTAGAGCACAGAGAGATGGCGTTCTTTATATAAGAAATGGTGTTGTTTATCAGCTGTCTGGGTATGAAGCTTTATTATTACAAGGATTTCCCTGTGAATATTCAGATCGTGTGAAAGAAGAGGTTACTGACAGACATCCTCTAATGCAAGCAGGCAATGCTATGACAGTTAATGTCATTAAAAAACTTGGCAAATCAATAATAAACTTTTTAGAAAATACGGAGGATTAATATTATGTCTACATGGAAGGATTTTGAGATTCAGTGCACGGAATATTTAAACAGTTGCTACGGTACCTACGCAAAATTCACGCTACAAGGTGGAGCAAATTCTACTGTTCCAGATATTTATGTAAAAACAAATACTGGTAATTCCTTTTATATTGAGGTAAAAGAGCCTAATGCTCAATCTGGTCAATTTGTCCTATTGCCTGATGAAATCAATAAAAAATTCGTTTTCTCACCACGAAACAAGACCGCTGCTAATGAGTTCACTGATATAATTACAGAACATATGAATAATAATTTTGATGATTTTAATAGTGCAGGCACTGCAGGATATAGCTTGGATATCGATAAAAGTATATTTGGACGATGGATTGTAAGTTATTTCAGTTCCAAGGGAGTTAAGTATTTTATCAGCAAGGACAAGAATTATGTTATATTCCCGACATCAAAATTTGAATCATATTTCAATATAACAGCAAAGTATCGCATAAAACGAAGTGGTTCGACAGAACCTTCAAAGAAGTATCAACCTCTTATTATTGCTGAATTAGAAGAAGAATATGGGGTTAGCAGCATAGACACAAGAGAGAAAAAATTCTTTGTAACAGGTGATGATTCTTTAAATAAAGTACGTTTTATTATGGGCGATTATGAATATTATCTAGCACCTAAAGATGATAATATTTATGAAGTACGTCAGTTATCAAACACATATAATATGAATGTAATATTCTCAATTTCATTAAAGAAGGAACAAGACACAATAGATTTAGCGATTTTCGAAAGTGAATTATAAAGATAAAAACGACAGACAGAAAATCTATCTGTCGTTTTTATTTTGCATGTATTTAACATATTGAGTTAATGCATATTTATAGGTACTTAATTGATATTTACCAATGGGTAAATCATTTTCACCTATCTTTTTCATATTATCATTTAAGCCCTTGTTTTTAAATAGTGAAAAAAGAAAATCGCAGTTATCCTTCTCATACTCCTCATCTAAATCAAAATATCCATTAATTCGCTCCAACCGTTTCAGCCTTGAAACAATATCGCTCTGTACTTTTTTAGGTACATCACTATTAGATAGCCATTGCCTGAATTCTAATTCGTTCATTCTCGACTCCTTTAACTGCATGACCTATCTCCTGTCCAATTAATTGTAAAACATCAATCACAACAGAATTACCAAATTGCTTATATGCTTGATTTGCACTTTTGCAGATTTTATAACTATCAGGGTATCCCATTAGCCTCGCACATTCACGAGGATGTAACTTTCTTGTTTTACCATTGATTAGATATCCACCAGTTTTTGAAAAAACACCTCCTCCATTAGCGGAAAGCGTTATAGCAATTCCTTTTGTACTATAAATACGTTCTCCTTGACCACCTTTATTAACAATTCCAAGCCTAATTGACTTATTACTATATTTATCATCCGTAACACCATTAAAATATGTGTCAGGCCTTTCAATATATAAATCTTGTACGAGTCTTTCATCTTCTAACAAAAAATCTTCTACGTGTTTTGTTAACTTAAACGGTTTAGGGTAAGAGAAATCTATTAAGCCTAAATCTTTTCTGAAACAAACCATATAGATACGTTCTCTTTTTTGCGGTATACCGAAATCTGTTGCATTTAAGACCTTCTGATTGAATTGATAGCCAAGTTCCTCCATTGTAGATTTAACAACTTCTAAAGTTCTTCCATCATCATGTACGGCAAAATTCTTTACATTTTCCATAAAGACAATTTTGGGTTTTTTTTCTTTTACAATACGAGCCACATCAAAAAACAATGTCCCTCTACTATCTTCGAAACCTTTCTGTTTTCCACTAATCGAAAATGCTTGGCAAGGAAATCCTGCACACAAGATATCATGGTTGGGAATTGTACTTTCGTCTACAAGCGTAATATCTCCTTCTGGCATGTCTCCAAAGTTTTCTTCATAAACTGCTTGAACGGATTTATCCCATTCATTTGAATATACACACTTAGCCCCCAGTGATTCTAGTGCGATTCTAAAACCACCCAGTCCAGCAAATAAATCAATAAACGTAAAATTAGTAAGAGTTTTATCCTTAATATCTATCACAGTAGTCACCTCATGTAAGTTTTCTTTAATTATAGCGCAGAGCGCTTAAATTTGCAATACTTATACCAATTTTTAATGGCTCTTTTACTTATAGTACTTTCTTAAATTTACAACCATCTTGTCAACTCACTATTATTTTCCCAACTACCTTATCAACTCACGTAGTCATCGTCGGTATTTGCTGATGACTTTTCAAATTCACCAATCTTGGATAACTTCCCTCAAAGCAAAAATCCGTGATTATCCTTCCGGCTTAGAACCAGACCTCATACCACGGAAAGCCTTTATTTACTTATCTTATTACACCCTTACTTATCAACCCTTGACATCAATACTAGAGCCTCCACATGAGAGGACTGTGGGAAGTTATCTATGGGTTGTATTCTTGAGATGGTGTATCCTTCATCTTTAAGTATCACGCAGTCCCTGGCTTGGGTTGCTGGATTACATGAAACGTAGGTGATTTTATCCGGTTTAATTTCGGCTATTTTTTTAAGCAGTGATTCCTCACAGCCTTTTCTCGGAGGATCAAGTATAACAGTATCAGGTCTTATTCCTATTTTTATGAGGTCATCTATTTTTTCTTCTGATTTTCCGAGGATGAACTCAGTATTGGATACATTGTTTCTCTCTGCATTTTTCCTTGCGTCTTCTATTGCCTGTGGAACAATCTCAATTCCATACACTTTTTTTACATATTCTGATATATAGAGTGAAATGGTACCGGCGCCACAATACAGATCGAATATAATGTCTTCTGGTTTGGGATCAGAAAATTTCACCGCTTTTTTATATATCTCTTCCGTCATTGGCGGATTTATCTGAAAGAAGGAATGTGGTGATATCCTGAATTCAT
>JBDHVM010000188.1:0-3562 GCA_039809725.1 Peptostreptococcus sp. | reverse complement strand
GAGTAATACGTCATAACAATTTTCATATCCGAATTTTTTATATAATCGAAAATCAATTGGCATAAGAATTGAAATTGACTGCTCCATCTCTAGCATTTTATGTAGAGAACTTTCCATCAACCCATTCATAATACCTAGCCCTCTTGACTCAGGAAGCGTTGAAACACCAACGACATAAGATACTCCAAATTCTTTTTCCATAATTTTTATTGAATGTTGATTTAAGTGGATTGAAGATATTATGCTATCTCCAGTATCTAAAACAACAGTATTCTCAGGTCTAAATTTCTTTTCAAAATAAAAGTCTACGTATTCTTTTCCATCTTCAAAACAATACTCCCATACTTTTCTAATTCCATCAGTGTCATTTTTATTACCTAATCTAATATCCATATCACACCTCTATCTCGTCTATAATTAAAGCACGATGACTCGTGTTTGATAAGAGAATAAGTGGATTTAGATCCGACTACGACCTTACAAACGCTATACAACGTGCTTTCAAAATCATATTGCAACTTTATACAATATATTATTTAATTCTATTATACTACTTATTATATGTTTTTCTCAATATAATTTACACTTCTCTAACAGTATACTTTTCGATAAATCTTTCTGGATAATACGATAGTTTAGATTTTCTTAATCCTTCTATTCCCATATCTTCTTCCCTATTTACCCATTTAACATCTGGAAATTCATCTGCTATAAACATCTTATTAATATAAGGGTAAAGCCCTCTAATATCAGCGTTTGCTTTTTCAATATGAACTAAAGCCATATCATCATTTATCTTTTCACCCATACTAAAGGCTTGTAATTTACCATCTATAAATACACCGTAAATTTTTAGTTTATCACTTAATTTATCGTAATTATCAAATAACTTTTTCATGCCAATAAATTCATCATCTATACTATTTTCAAAGTCTTCATCTCCACTTTTGTACTCATTCCATTCTTTTAATAACGAAAAACATTCTGGAAAATCTTCTTTAGTAAGAAGACGTCTTTGAACTCTTGAATCATACTCTTTTGTAAAATAGTTAAGATGATTTCTTTTTCCACTTAATTTTCTTCCCTTAACAGTTCTAATTTTTTCAGCGTCATAAACGTAGTCAAATATATCTCTTTCTGCTGTATAATCAAACTTTTCTGGATATATATCCTTTAATATTTCTACTACGTTTGTATCTATACCTCTAAAGTATACCTTTTTCTTGTCATCATCAAACCAGTTTATTGCATATTCTATTGCCTCTGGAATCTTCTCCTTCGGTGCCAGTGGTAAAATAGAAAATAGCTCACCCTCATGTTCACCTACAAGTACAGCAAACCCATCACCGATATGATAACAGGTTTTATATGCATGCTGCCACATAAATAGAGTATTAAAACAATACTCACAAGCTTCATAATCAACTAAATCAAAATATTTATCCAAAATTTCTTTTGCATCTATATCTATTTCTTTAAAATCCATAAAATCCTCTCCCTAAAATAAGAATATAATAATAAATGTCTACTTTTTTACCAAGGTGCCTATAATTATTTAAGAACAGCAATGCACCTAATAAATCGCAGCTCCATCAAAATACAATTTTATACTAAAATAAATAAAATAACAAGCTAATGTTTTTGATATTAAAAATTTTACATATAACTTATCAAAAACAATTCTTGATTATTACTCTATGATTTTATACCCTCTTTTCCAAAAAGTAAACTATGATATTACATTTAACAAAAGGATAACGTTACTATGAAGAAATTTTTTATTATTTTAGCAATTTTTATAATACTACTGATAACAATAACCCCATATCCTACAAAACGAAATCATTTGGAAGTCCATGTCATAGATGTTGGTCAAGGAGACTCGACTCTAATCATTACTCCAGAAAATAAAACCATACTCATAGATGCAGGCGAGGAAGAATATGCAAGAAATGTAATTCGTTACATAAAACTCCAACGTATAAAAAACATCGACTACATAATTTGCACTCACTATGATAAAGATCACATTGGCGGCATTGACAAAGTAATAGAAGAAATAAAAACAGATCACGTTTTATTTCCTCCAAAAGAATTTTATAACAAGGAATACCTTGAAATTAAAAGCATATGCAAAAAGAATAGCACTCCCATTTCTTTTATTAAGTCTGGAAGTTCTATAAAAATAGATAGATCTTCACGAATGGATATTATAGCGCCTATAGAAATAACTGACGACACAAATAAAAATTCGGTCGTGTCTTTTTTTACTCATAAAAATAACAAACTTCTTTTTACAGGGGATACGGACAAGGATATTGAACACGCTATCCTAAACAAATACCAGTTAAGAAATGTCAATTTCTTGAAAGTCGGACACCACGGGAGCAAAACCTCATCATCAGAAGAGTTTATTTCCACAATCCGTCCAGAAGTTTCAAGTATCTCGTGTGGATACAAAAACAGATTCGGACATCCTCACCAAAGTACCTTAGATACACTGGGTAAATATGGGTCCAGAGTCTTTCGTACAGATAAAAATGGTGATATGGTATTTTTCTTTGAAAAAGATAGAATTTATACTAAGAAAAAATACCAATAGTATTTATTTTTTTAATAAACATATTTATTTACGTACTTATTTACATACTTATTTACGTACTTATTTACGTACTTGTTTATGTATTTGTTTACGTCTTATTTACGTACTTATTTACATACTTATTTATGTACTTATTTACGTATTTGTTTACGTACTTATACATATTTGTCTGCATCTTATTTACTTAGACAATAATTGTTTTACAATAAATGATGATATTACCAGTCCAGCGCATGAAGGTACAAAAGAAATACTTCCGTTTATCCTTTGATTTGTATCTTCATCGTTTTTCACTTCTGTAATTGTAGGCATCTCTTTTGAGTACACAACGGTTAACTTTGGTATCTTTCTTTTTTTTAGTTCCCGTCTTACAACTTTTGCAAGCGGACACATTTCAGTTTTGTAAATATCTGCAATTTCTATTTTTGTAGGATCAAGTTTATTGCCCATTCCCATAGAACTAATTACTCTTAAATTTTTATTATAGCAACTTTCTATTAAATGTATTTTTGATTTAACAGAGTCGATTGCATCTACAACAAAATCATAATCCTGATTTAACAAACTTTCCGAAGTCATCTCACTATAAAACTCTTTGTATTTATTAAAAATGACATTAGGATTTATATCCTTCACTCTCTTCTCAATAACATCAACCTTTGCCTTTCCAATTGTAGAATGTAATGCTGGCAATTGTCTATTTATATTTGTAATATCTACAACATCAGAATCGACTACACTAATATTGCCTACACCAGCTCGAGCTAGTGATTCCACAACAAAGCTACCTACTCCACCCACTCCAAATATTATCACCTTAGATTTTTCAAGTTTATCTATTCCAGATTCTCCTACTATTATTCTTGTTCTTTCTCTAAAATCACTACTCATTTTCTTCTCCTAAAAAATAACTTTACATTATAGTATACCATGTAGAACATTATTATTCAAAAAACTTAA
>JBDHVM010000187.1:0-3563 GCA_039809725.1 Peptostreptococcus sp. | reverse complement strand
TGCCAGGAGACAGAATCGTAGAAGCTACGAGTGGAAACACAGGTATTGCCACTGCTATGATCGGAAAAAGTAGAGGTTATGATGTCACAATCGTAATGCCCGAATCAATGAGCAATGAAAGAAGAAGCCTGATAAGAGCTTATGGAGCTGAACTTATTCTTACGGAAGCTTCCAAAGGAATGCAGGGAAGTATTGATAAAATGAATGAACTACTTGCAGACGGAAAAAATAAGTCTCTAAGACAGTTTGATAATGCTGATAATCCAAAATATCATTATAATACTACAGGCCCAGAGATAATTGATGAGTTAGATGATGTGGATATTTTTGTAGCAGGTATAGGTACAGGCGGTACAGTGTCTGGTGTTGGAAGTTACTTAAAAGAAAAAAATCCAAATATTTTGGTTTTTGGTGTTGAACCGACAGCATCTCCACTTATAAATAAAAATGTAGCTGGCCCTCATAAAATACAAGGAATCGGTGCAAACTTTATACCTACTAATTTCAATGCTAAAATTGTTGATGAAGTAATAATGATAAGTGATGATGAAGCTTTTGAAGCTACAAGATTAGTAGCAAATACAGAAGGAATTTTGCTAGGAATATCTTCTGGCGCAAATATTGCTGCTGCTTTGAAGTTGGCAGACAAGTATCCAGACAAAAAAATCGTAACTGTAGCTCCTGATGGTGCTGAAAAATATATGTCTATGAACATATTTTAATATATTTTTAATGAAAGTTGAGGAGATATTATGAAACTGATAAAGAACATAGACTATATTATAGAAAATGATCCTGCTTCGAGCAGAGGAAACTCAAAGTTTTTTAATAGATTGAAGGTTTTTATTATATACCCTTCAGTTCATGCACTTTTGGGACATAGCATTGCTCATGCAATGAGTAATGTAGGTCTAAAATTTTTAGCTAGATTAACTTCTCAGATTTTTAGATTTTTCACTGGTATAGAGATACATCCTGGTGCAACAATTGGTCATAGTATTATGATTGATCACGGTATGGGTGTTGTAATAGGTGAAACCGCTGAAGTAGGGAACAGAGTTGTGATATACCAAGGTGTAACACTTGGTGGAACTGGAAATCATACTGGCAAAAGGCATCCAACGGTAGGTGATGATGTAATAATCGGATCAGGCGCAAAAGTTCTTGGCCCTATCACTCTAGGAAATGAAGTAAAAGTAGGTGCAAATAGCGTTGTATTAAACGATATACCTTCTGGAGCAACTGTTGTTGGAATCCCAGGAAAGATTGTGAAGATAAAAAACAATAGTTATAACGCAAAAATAATTGATTTAAACGAACGAACTGCAACTGACAATATTTATTACATATAAAATAAATATTTCAAAAAAACTAAATATATTTAAAAATCTTCTAGTGATTCTTATAAACAGAATCTCTAGAAGATTTTTTACACAATGTTCTTTAATATTATTAAAGAGATGTAATTTTACTATCATTTTAAGCTTTTACTTAATATTTTTGAATCCCTGTCTCTCAAGACTTGGCTTAACCTTTGGGAAATATACGATGCTATAAACTTGATTTACAGTATCACTCCACCCCTTAACTTGTGAACCCTCTGTTCTTATATTCATATAATCATTGATAATCTTATCATACTCCTCAACTTTTTCTTTTGTATTGCTTGAGTCATACTTTTCATAGTGCACAACACTATTAAAAGGAAATCTTGGCTTTAACATTGGTGTTTCATCTGGTACTCCAACACACATTCCTAAAATTGGATATACATATTTAGGAAGTTCTAATAAATCAATCATTTCATCTGGAGATCTCCTTATGCCACCTATTGGTACAATACCATAATTTAAGCTTTCTGCACAATTCATTGCATTTGAAAAAGCTATACCTACATCTACGCTCATAACCATAGTTGCTTCCTGAGAATCAATATTTCCAAACGGAAGACCTGCCTTATTTAGCGAATAAGCTGTTTTGTGGTAATCCCCTACAAAAAGCAAGAATACTGGTGCCTGTGCAATCCAATCCTGCCCTCCAGAAAGTTCTGCTATTTTTTCTCTTTTTTTCTGATCCCTAACAACGATTACACTCCATTGTTGCCCATTAATTGATGAAGGTGCATGAATTGCACTTTCCAAAATAGCCTTTAAATCCTCTTCCTTAACCTCTTCGTTTTTATACTTTCTAATACTTCTGTGATTTTTCATTAATTCCTGAATCGACATTTAAAACACCTCACTTGTAATATTTATCTGTAACACTAAATGTTACACCTCTGCTTATCTATATACCCTTTTTTTTTAAATATACCTATTTTCTTAAAATTTATTTTTATAATATTTTCAAATTAATTATTATAACAAGACAAATCTCAAGGAATTTTTAGCTTTAGTTAAAAATTGACAACCGCAATAATAAAAGTCCCCCTCGGCAATCTTACCAAAGAAGGACTTTTATTATTTATTATTTTATTTCAAATTTTAAGTTTTTTAATAATTCACTCCAGTATCGCTTAGCTTAATTTATTTCATTTATTTCATCCAAGCTATATACTTTCATTACATTTGAGTCTACGTGTTTTCTGTTTACAGCTACCATAGCCTTTAAAGTATCTAATGACGTCATTATCTCTATCTAAAACTCTATTGCTGTTCTTCTTATCTTAAATCCGTCTCTTGTAGAATCATTTCCTTTTGTAGGAGTATTTATTACAATATCCACTTCTTTATTTCTTATTACATCTAATATATTTGGTCTAGGTTCTTCTACCCTATTTACAACCTCACACTCTACGCCAGCGTCAATAATCGCTTTTGCAGTACCTTCAGTTGCTATAAATGTATACCCCAACTCATTCATACCTTTTGCAATTTCAATAAACTCATCTTTGTCATTATTATTTACTGTTGCTAGTATCTTCTTATTTTTGTCTGACACCCTCTGTCCTGACGCCAAGAATCCCTTGTATAGAGCTTCTTCAAGTGTTTCACCGACACCTAAAACCTCTCCTGTTGACTTCATTTCAGGTCCTAAGCTCACCTCTACACTTAGAAGTTTTGACATTGAAAATACTGGAACTTTTACACATATATGCTTTGGCGTTTTGTAGATTCCTGTTCCATACCCAAAATCAGCAAGCTTTTCACCTAACATACACTTAGTTGCAAGATGAACTATTGGAACTCCACTGACCTTAGAAATATATGGTACTGTACGGCTCGCTCTAGGATTGACTTCTATAATATATAAGTCATCTTTGTATTCAATAAACTGGATATTTACCATTCCAATTACATTAAGGTTCAGCGCCATCAATTTTGTATACTCATAGATTTTGTCTTTTATCTTCTCAGAAATATTTTGACTTGGATACATAGTAATACTGTCACCTGAATGTACACCCGCTCTTTCCAAATGCTCCATTATACCAGGTATCAATATATCTTTTCCATCGCATATTGCATCTACTTCTATCTCTCTTCCAGTAAGGTATTTGTCTATTAATACTGGATTTATCGCATCTCTCTCAAAAGCATCTTCTAAGTATTGTGTCAGCCTTT
>JBDHVM010000186.1:0-3580 GCA_039809725.1 Peptostreptococcus sp. | reverse complement strand
GAAAATACGAAAGCATCACTACAACCAATATTCCCAAAATAGTCAAAATGATGTTTTTCCTATTATCTCCAAACACCGAGTATTCATTTCTAAAGATGTATACAATTGATGCAACAGTAAGGCCTAGAAACAATGAACTTAAAAAGTAAATATTTTTTTGGAGCATCGACGACAAAAATAATATTGACGCTGACATTCCAATACCCCAACCGACAAATAATTTTATAAGAAATACAATTGACTGTCTCATCTTACTCTTGTTAAAAGAAGTTACATTGTTTACAGATTCTAACAAATCTTCATAAAACCCTAAGATAAATGCAATTGTTCCACCAGACACACCAGGAACACTATCAGCTAGTGCCATACAAAATCCATTGAAAAAATTTGATATCATCTATCTACCTCCAAGCGATCAAATAGACGATTGGTTAATCTATATGAAAAATATCCAAATGCTATTCCAAATACAGCTCCCCAAAATACATCTGAAGGATAATGTACAAACAAATATAAACGTGAAAAAGAAAGTATTAAAGCAAGTACAAGTGTATACTTAAACCATCTATGTTTATAAAAATATAATACAGATATCAATGCAAATGATGAGGCAGCATGACCTGAAGGAAAAGAATAGTCAGTCGGTTTTTTTATTAGTAAAAAGTAATTGCTGAAATTTTCAAAAGGTCTTTCTCTAGCAACTAACGGCTTCATAATCATCAAACAGATTATTAGTACTAATAATAGTGATAATATTGCAGCAAAACCCACTTTCCTTTCTTTCGTGTAAAAAATAAGCATTAAAGCTAGGATAATCCATATAATACCACCATTTCCTATCTTTGTGATATTTGCGAAAAAAATATCCCCTATTCTCGTATGCAGATTTTTATCTATAAAATTTAAAATCATCATATCTATCATGTGTTACCTCCAAAAAAACTAATATCTATAGAATATATTTATTTTCTTAATAAAAACTTAAAGTAATTCTGTTGACTTATTAGTTTTGACTTTTCTAATATCCTTCATTAAAAATACAAATGCTACTAGACCTGAAAAAGCATCACTCATTGCATTTGACAAGTAAACTCCCAAAATTCCAAGGATTGAAGGTAGTATAAATAACAGTGGTATAAGAATAGCCCCGTACTTAAGAAAATATAAAATAGAAGCAACTTTTGGCTTTCTTGTAGACTGAAAATAAGTTGTAGCTATTGAGTGAAGAGCAATAAAAGGTAGCCCTATTAAGAATATTCTTATATTTATAATTGTTATATCTAGTAAATTTTTCTCAGTTGTAAAATAGTGTACAAAAAAACTTGGAAAAATTTCTATAAGTGCCAAGAAAAATGAGGAAATAAGAAAAATAAATATAGTTGTTTTTCTTACAACTTCAACACATCTATCCATTTTTTTTGCACCAAAGTTAAATCCTATAATTGGTTGTGCACCTTGGCTAATACCGTAGATGACCATAGAAAAAAACAGTCCTATCGATGTTATTATCGTAACGGATGCCATATGATAATCTCCACCATACATTATTATAAAATTATTTAAAATAATGTTCACTGCTGTACCAAAAATTTGCATATAAAAATTTGGTAACCCATTTTGCGTTGTTTCCTTAATAACCTTAAAATCAAGTGAAGAACCCTTTAATTTCAATTTTATCGGTGTATCTTTGTTAGTCATAAAAAATTTAAGTACAAACACTGTGACAATCGTTTGAGAGATGACAGTTGCAATTGCCGCACCTTTAACTCCCATGCCAAACTGAAGAATTAGTATTGCATCTAAAATAATATTTAATACAGAACTCAACAACACAATTATCATCGACTTCTTAGAAAAACCAAGGCTCCTGACAAAGTTGTTAAGACAATATCCCGTTAATCCTGGCATCCCACCTAAGAGAATGATATATATATAGTCCTTAGCAAGATTGTATAGAGATTTTGAGACCCCCAACAAGCTGAAAATCGGATCAATAAAAATCAAACAGAGAACAGTTACAATTATTTGCGTAATAACTATATACCAAAGTGAATTTGTAAGTATTTTTTCCGCTGATTTTATATTCCCCTCTCCATATTTAATAGAAACAAGGGTCGAACCACCAATTCCAATAAGAAGCACAAATGCCATCTGCACTACTTGAAAAGGCATTGTAATTCCAATTGCCGCTAAGCCTAATGGGTTTACTTGTCCTACAAAAATTCTATCTACAATATTGTATATTGCAGCAACAAGCATACTCAGTATGGCAGGTGCACTCAGTTCTATTAATAGCTTGGATATGCTATCATTTCCTAAATCTTTTTTCAATTTATACCTCCAAAAGTATTTATCTGGTATAGTTAATTGCTTTTGTACTATTTCTATTGTCATTTTTTATTGTAAAAGTTATCTGAGTACCCTCGTTCTTTTTACTTTTAATAGACATTCTTCCTCCGTGCAGTTTAACTATTTCATCGCTAATGGCAAGACCAAGACCACTGCCTGCTTTATTAAAGTCTTCTTTAAAAAATTTATTTGAAACTTTTGTTATATTCTGTTCAGAAATACCGATACCAGTATCAAGAACGCATATTTCTGTATAATGAATATTTTGATTTATTTTAACAAGTATCTTACCATTTTCTGGAGTGAATTTGATTGAATTTTGTATAAGGTTTATCAAAACCTGTCTCAATCTGTTCTTGTCTCCAAATATATTTATTATATCACCATTTAATATTTCATAATTTAGTGATATTTTTTTGTCTTCTGAAATTGATTTAAGCTGGTTCACCACACTGATAACTAAATTCTGTATACTTATTTCTTCTACATTCAATTTAATTCTATCTGATGATAGCTTAGAAAAATCTAACAATTCTTCTACCAATTTTATCAGACGCTGTGCTTCATCTTGCATTATATTTAAGCCCATGCTGAGCTCTTCTTTTGTAATATTGTCTAATTTTAAAGTTTCACTCCAACCGTTAATAGAAGTAAGTGGAGTTCTAAGTTCATGTGATATCGACGAAATAAACTCATCCTTTAACTTTTCACTCTTTTGTATTTCTTGAGCCATATTCTCAAAAGTTTTTGCGAGATCTCCAATTTCATCATTAGATAATCTCTCTTTGTTAATTTTGATATTGTAGTTTCCTCTAGCAAGCATATTCGAAAAAATCTTTAATTCACTTAAAGGTTCTATTATACTATCTGCAAACTTCAAACTCAATGCAATACTAAAAATAAGTATTAATATACCTATTAAGAATATGTACGCAATTATCCTGATAATTTCCTGATCTATCCTCTTCATAGAAACACTATATCTAACCACACCCTCAACTCTTCCATTTACTTTAATTGGTACTGATACGCTCATTACTTTTTCATTAGTTTTATTTTCAGTATAAGTATAAGGTGTTACATCAATATTCTGAAGAGCTTTTTTGACATCTATATAACCACATTTATCATCTGTCCTATATCCATATTGGTCAATAATAACATTTCCATATTTATCAATAATATTGATGGCTATTTTTCTGTTTATTGAGTAAGATTGATTTTCATAGAG
>JBDHVM010000185.1:0-3594 GCA_039809725.1 Peptostreptococcus sp. | reverse complement strand
CCATACAAGATACAAATGAGCTATGAGAGTTCGGCATTCCTTCTGACATAATTTTTCTTCCAATATCTACTTTTTTCCTTTTTCCAGAAAAAATTTTTAAAAATTGTGCCAAAAAACATGCAAAAACACTCGACCAAAAAATTCCATTTGAAAAAAACTCAACAATAAAATCCATTTTTTCCTCCTTTTAATTATCTGTCCCTATTGACTATATATTCCGATAGCTTAGCCAAAAATTCCGTCTCATTCTCAAAAATAGATAACGCTTCTTTTGCTTCCATAACCAATCGTTTAGAAACCTCCTTTGATTTTTCAAGTCCAATAAGTTTAGGATACGTTGATTTTTCATTTTCAATATCGCTACCAACGTGTTTTCCTAAAATATTTTCATCTCCTTCAATATCTAAAATATCGTCGACTATTTGAAAAGCTAGCCCTATTTTTTCACCGTACAATGATATCGCTTCAACTTCTCTCTCTGGTGCACCTGCAAGACGTGCCCCACATCTCATACAAGCCCTTATCATTGCTGCTGTTTTATTTAAATGAATAAAATTTAGTTTATCTATATCTATACTCTTACCTTCACTTTCAACATCGACTACCTGTCCCGCTATCATTCCGTATATTCCTGCACCTCTAGATATTTCATATGCAGCTTTCAACTTGTTTTGAGCTTCTTCTAATGACTTTGTTTCTGAACCTAGCATTATTTCAAAAGCATGACTCAGTAACCCATCACCTGCCAAAATAGCCATATCCTCACCAAATACTATGTGATTTGTCTTTTTACCCCTTCTCAACTCGTCATTATCAAGCGCTGGTAAATCATCGTGAATAAGTGAGTATGTATGTATCATCTCAATTGCCATAGAAAAAGGTACAAACTTTTCATCGCTTCCTCCACAAAGTCTATATGATTCCATTATTAAAATCGGTCTTAACCTTTTTCCGCCAGATGATAAGCTATAATTCATTGATTTAAATAAATTTTTTTGATAACCACTTTCTTGAGGCATATACTCTTTTAGTTTATCTTCAATATATTTACTCTTTTGCTTTAAGTGAGATTTAAAATCCATTGCTATTCCACCTCTTTTTCTTCTTGATTTTCATCAAACTGAGTTATCTTAAGCTGAGCATTTTCAAGAATTAAATTGCATCTTCTATAGAGTTTTATCCCCTTTTCATATAGTTCTAAAGATTCATCTAATTTTATATTTCCATTCTCTAATTTTCTTAATATCTCTTCCATCTGTGCGAAAGCGTCTTCATAAGAAAGTTCTTCTATATCATTTTTTTTCATTTTAATTCTCCTTAAAATTGGATCTCTTTTTCTGCAATTTTTTGCCATTTTATTTTTTTCACATTTATAACGGCTTTATGTTATTAACCTTACATTTCAAATTCCCATCAATCAATCTTATTCCAATCTCATCATCAATTTCAACATTATTGACACTAGATAAAATAACACCATTTTTTTCTACTAAAGAGTACCCTCTATCAAGAACATTAAATGGATTTAAGTTTGCCATACTGGATGCAAATAAATTCAGCGCATCTTTTTTATTTGATAGTATTTTTTCCATTGAAATAGATGTCTTGTCCAAAATCTTATCTATTTCAACAATTTTGTCATTAATAACATATTTTTCTATATATATGTTGTATTTTTCAGGCATAACACTTATTTTATTTTTTTCTAAATCCAGTTTTCCTTTTACGTTATTAATAATTCGCTTGAAAATTATACTTTGTCTGTTAGTTAGCTCCAATAAATTTGGTGTTGATATCTCGGCAGCTGCAGAAGGTGTTGGTGCCCTCATATCAGAAACAAAATCACAAATCGTAAAATCTGTTTCATGTCCAACAGCTGATATAATCGGTATTTTAGAGTCAAATACTGCTTTAGCCACTATTTCTTCATTAAATGACCACAACTCCTCAAGTGACCCACCACCTCGTCCTATTATTATGGTGTCAACATTTTTTTTGATGTTAAAAAATTCTAGAGCCTCTACAAGTGACTGGGCTGAATTTACACCTTGTACAGAAACAGGGTATAGCTTAATGTCCACTTTTGGGTATCTTCTTGTAACTACATTGATAATATCTCTTATTACAGCACCTGTTGGAGATGTAATTACACCGATACTTTTAGGGAATTTCGGAATAGGCTTCTTATATGTCGCACTAAACATCCCCATTTTTTCAAGTTTTTCTTTAAGTTTCAGAAATTCCAAATATAGATCTCCTACTCCTTCGATTTCAATCTTTTTTATATATAGCTGATAAATACCATCTCTGACATATGAATTGATATATCCTGTGGCAATTATTCTCTTTCCGTCTTCAAGTTTAATATTTTTGTCGTAGTCACTTTTGTAAATCATACAGTTTAACTTTGACATTTTGTCTTTAATAGATAAATATATATTTCCAGAACTATGATATTTTAAATTTGATATTTCACCTTTTACCATAACGCTGTTTAATATAGGATCATCTATAAGAACTTTCCTAATATATTCGTTGAGTTCTGATACTTCCAAAGCCCTTACTTTCATACTTTCACCACCAAACCGCATAAAATACTATCTTATATTATAACATACTTTCTTATTCAATATTTATTCTTCGTATAACTTTTTTTAGTTTGACTTTATTTATTAATAAAAAATAGACGGGAAAATTCCCGCCTATTTCAAATTTGTATCCTATTATTTTATTTCTTAAACTCTTTCGACTTTTAAACCAGTTTCATGACCATTTAAATCATGTTTCTCAAAATCAACTCCTGATTGCTTTTCAATAGATACTGCAAGAGTCTCAGTTTTAATGTATTCATTATATTCTTCTATTGCTTTTTCAACTTCAGCATCAGCATCGTAATAAAGTTTAATATTATCTAATACTTCAAAATCATTTGACTTTCTCATCTGCTGTATCTTAGATATTAGCTCTCTAGCAAGACCTTCACTTACAAGTTGTTCAGTCAAAGTAGTGTCTAATATTACGAATAAGTTATTTTCCATTGCAACATCGAATCCTTCTTTAGATGTGATATTAACTAAAACATCGTCCTTAGCAAATTCAAAGTTGTCTCCATTTATTTTAACACTAGATTTTCCACCTGCTTCAAGGATTGATACAACCTCGTGAGCATCTAGTTTTTCAAGTTCTGCTGCAAAAGAATTTATATCCTTTCCAAGAGTAGGACCTAGCACCTTAAAGTTTGGTTTTAATGAAAAGTCCATAAACTCACTTAAATCTTTAGCAAACTTAACATTCTTGACATTTAATTCCTCTTTGATAAGTTCAACCAAATCACCTATAGTGTCTTCATATTTTCCATCTATTAAAACCTCTGCAATAGGCTGTCTAACCTTTATTTTTGAAGTCTCTCTAGCTGCTCTACCAAGAGTTACTAGATTCTTTGTAAGATCCATCTTTTCTTCCAATTCAAGATCTAGAAGCTCTGGATTACATCTTGGATAGTCAGCACAGTGAACTGAATATTCTCCTGTAAGTTTTCTATACATTTCTTCAGATAGGTATGGTGAGAATGGTGCTATCATCTTACAGTATTCA
>JBDHVM010000184.1:0-3602 GCA_039809725.1 Peptostreptococcus sp. | reverse complement strand
AGCGTTATGCAAGACCCGAAATTGATAAAAGAAGACTGGGAGAATTGATTGACTTAATTTCAACGATAAAGCTTCATCAAAATGGAGAAAAGGACTTACTGGGTAGAGTGTATGAGTACTTCCTTGGCCAGTTTGCCAGTGTTGAAGGAAAAGGCGGTGGAGAATTCTATACGCCTACTAGCGTTGTTAAGACCTTAGTTGACATGATTGAACCCTACCAAGGCAGAGTTTATGACCCTTGTTGTGGGGAGGATGTCATAATAGTGACAAGGGGAAAAAACGCTGTATCTAATAGGGTTTTGAAGCTTCCACAAAGTCAAAAAACGACAAATTGGTGTGCTGCTTAGAGCTTTTATCTAAGAAATAAGGGTTGTAAGCAGTACACTAATAACCCCTTATGAGATAATAAATTTGAATTTATGAAGGAGGAAATATGGCGTCAAGTAAAGAATATTTGGAATTTATTTTAGGTCAGTTGTCAGAATTAGATGAAATTACATATCGAGCCATGATGGGAGAGTTTATTATCTATTATCGAGGTAAGATTGTGGGCGGTATCTATGATGATAGATTACTTGTTAAGGTAGTAAAATCGGCAGTTTGTCATATGCCAACGGCTTCGTATGAATTACCCTATGAGGGAGCAAAAGAAATGTTATTGGTAGATGAAGTTGATAATAAAGAGTTTTTGATAGATTTGTTTAATTCTATATATGAGGATCTGCCAGCTCCAAAACTAAAAAATAAAAACAAATAAGTTCCAATTTACGACGATGTTAATTTACGTTGCTTGTGGCAATGCCCAGTTTTGATGTTTGATAGAGATACCAAAACAAAGGAGGCATAGTTTATGCTAAATGAAAACATAAAAAACCTAAGGAAATCAAAAGGAATATCACAGGAAGAACTTGCTATTAAGTTGAATGTAGTAAGGCAGACAGTATCTAAGTGGGAGAATGGATTATCCGTTCCAGATTCCAGTATGCTGATATCTTTGGCGGAAGAACTTGATACTTCAGTAAGTATCTTGCTTGGAGAAACTGTAAATGAAACAAATCAGAATGACTTAAAGACTATTTCCGAGAAACTAGAGGTTATTAATCTGCAACTTGCAAAGAAGAGCGAAAACAGAATAAAGGCTATTCGTTGGTCATTTATAGCGTTATGTTCAGCTATCGTGGTTGTATTAATTACATTTGTGGCTATGCAAAGTTCTTATTTAAATTGGAATTTCAATGACCCAGAATTGGCAGTTGCAGGTACTATATTACACGGTATCGAGTTTATATTCGTTAGACTTGCACCATTGACACTTATTGCAGGAGTAGTTGGCATTCTACTAACACATAAAAAGCGATAAGTTCCAGTTTCTCCGGGGATGTGACAGTTAATAAATTTGAACTTCAATTGAACAGTGTAATCTCAATTTACGAAGATAAATAAAATTGGTAAATCTTAATTTTTGGTGAGGAATAAATGAGTTGGCGTTATAAATGTACCGGCAGAGCTATATAGAAAACCCCTGATGTCAAACTAATGTTACAGGCTTAAAAGCCCCATTTCATCACCTTTATTCATCGAAAAAAGGCTATTTTGTTCTTGATCTAGTAAGAGGGGAGGATGTCATAATAGTGACAAGGGGTAAAAACACTGTATATAATAGGGTTTTGAAGCTTCCACAAAGTCACAAAACGACAAATTGGTGTGCTGCTTAGAGCTTTTATCAAAGAAATGAGAGCTGTAAGCAGTGCATCAGTGCCTCTTATGGTCTAAATACTGAAAACATATGCATGTAGTATTTAGCCTAGTAAGGTTTTAATTTTGTATCGTATGATTGCTGTGATTAAGTTTATAAGAAATAAAGTTGTAAATTATGCATGAGGGGGTATTAACTACTCTGTATCATGAGTAGAAGGAGAAAAGTTGAAAATGATTAATTATCCAATATCAGTGTTTATAGATACAAATATTTTTGATGAATGCAAATATCATTTGGAAGACACCAGTGTTTTAAAGATATTAAGAAAATTCGCTGATGATAAAAAGATACGTCTATATACTAGTAATATTGTGTTGGGAGAGGTAGAAAAACATATTAAAGATAATGTAAGCAGTACATATGATGTTCTAAAAAAACAAATTAAGGAAATGAGAAAATTTATATCGCCAAGTATTCTTGTAGATACACCAATAAGACCATACTTTGATTTGCCATTGAATGATGGATTAGAAGATGCTGCATTTGCTAAGTTTTATGAGTACATATGTGAAGTGGGCTTCACTGTATTAGATAATAGTGGTGTAGATGTCAATAAGATTGTAGATGACTACTTTCATTGCAGACCACCTTTTGAGGATAATGTAAAGAAAAAAAGCGAATTTCCAGATGCGATAATGATATCAAAGTTAAAGGAGGAATTTGGGAAAGATAATTGTGTTTGGATAGTTAGTGGTGACAACGGATTTCAAAGGGCGTTTGTTGGATTGGAGGGTTTTAATTGCTTAGGCAAACTTAAAGATCTATTCGATATTATCAATGAACAAGATGAAAAAGCTATCTATGATGCAATAAAATTCCATTTACTTAATGATGTTGTGTTGGAAAATATAGAAATGAAAATAAAAGAAAAAATTTCAGATGGAGCATTTGAGATTGATGGGATGGACTGTGATAGAAAAGGTTTCTGTGAGGGGTTTGACTATGATGAGGCATTTATAGAAAGTATTTCGAATTTATCAGTTGGTTTAAGTTCTGTGAATGAGGTAGGTGAAAATACTGTATCCGTAACCATAGAGTGCAGGGCAGATATCAGTGTGTTGTGCTCATATGATGATTTAGACAATGCGGCTTGGAACTCAGAAGAAAAAGAATATATATATCTAGAGCGTGGCAAAGTTAGTGAAGATCACTCTGTTGAGTTTGAGAGTGAGTTAGAGTTTTCGATATCTTCAAGGGCTAATGACTTTACTTTTCAATTAGAGAAAATTGAACTTTATTTAGAATTAAATCAATGGACGAGAGCGACTAGAGAGGAAATTGTTAATGATTCTAGAAGTGAGGCAGAGGCGGAAATGATGGATACTTTGGAGGAGTACTATAAACATTAAATAAACCTACAAATTAAAATTTGTTGTAACCCCTAAATTAAAAATTAAATACGGATGGATAAGCGATTAGAGATAAAAATCTAGTCGCTTTTTTTATGCCCAAAAGAAAGGAGGAAAGGCGTGGAATTTGAATATTACCACAATAATGATGGCGATCAGTTTCGATATATTCAGCTGCCAACCATCTTGTTAGAACATGAGTATTTTTCTGGTTTATCTTTGGAGTCTATTGTCTTGTATTCCATGATGCTTAACCGAATAAGTTTGTCATTTAGAAATGGTTGGATTGATGAACGCTCAAGAGTATATATCTATTTCACATTGGAAGAAGTAATGAAAAAGCTTAGATGTAAATCACAAAAAGCAACGAAGATTATAGCTGAACTTGATGTGAAAAAAGGAAAAGGCCGAATTAGGAGAAAAAGACAGGTTTTGGGAAGCCAAAAAATAATTAATTAAAAAAACTCATGAGTATTTTTAAAGATCAAAACTTC
>JBDHVM010000183.1:0-3613 GCA_039809725.1 Peptostreptococcus sp. | reverse complement strand
ATGACACTATCGCATCTGCGGTGCTGACCTTTGGAAGCTGCTTACTTTTCAGCGCTTTTATCTTGAGGATTTTTATCGTACCATAGTTGTTCAGGAGCTAAGTTGCTCCTCCACATAGTTTTAATAGGCAACCTTTTTACAATAGCTCGCTTATATCGATAATAGAAACGTAAAAGCTTATTGTTGGTTGGCTTTCCACCAATAGATTCCCAAACAAAGTCAGCATATTCTTTATGTTTTTTCTTGATCCAAGATACATATAGTTTCTGTTGAAAAGCAAGCTTTGGTGGAATTGACAAAGCATATTTAATAAATGAAGGATACAAAAAAAGCGACATGCTTTCACTAATCAGATTGAACATTAAAAATCCGTTATTCATGCCTTGAAATGACAAGTTGTAGGTTTTATATGCAAGTTCCGTATTGTATTTAGAGATAGACTTTTCAATAATACTTTTTGCGTTTTCAATTAATAACTTTGTATAAGCTCCATCTGAAATGTTTGGTTTTTTATGAAATTTTTCAGTCAGACTTGTTCCTAAAACAGCATCTCCCACAATGCCTGTATGAAAAACTCCTAAGTTTGTTAGTTTACTATTTCGAATAGCATTGAAAACATGACCTGCACCAATATAGATGGTTAAACCATCATTAACTAACACAACATCATCAATTGCTGTAAGACTTTCAGGAAAAAGCATAATCTGCTTTAAATCAATCTTATATGTTTTAGCAATTTCTTTTGCAATTATTTCATCGGCATATCCTGCTTCAGAAAAGTTAAAAAAAACCTGTTTATAGTCCATGTCATTTGCCCTCAAAGCAACCATCCTTGAGTCTAATCCACCGCTTATAGTAGTATAAGAGTTAAGATTACGTTTTTTATCAAAATCGAACTCAGTTTTTATTGCTTCATCAAATAGTAGATCTAACTTTTCGATAATCTCAAGTTCACTATCTTTAGTCTCTACTATGTTTTTTAAATCAAAATACGTGTGTATAAAAAATTTAGCATTTTCAATCAGAGCATATTCCCCAGCAATAATTTGTTTTACCTCCTTAATCAGAGTGTAATCTTCGTGCATAAAACCACTGGATAAGAGTAAATATGAAGCTTCGATATCTAAAGATTTTTTAATTTCTAACTGATTTAATGTTTGAGATAAGGTATATAAATCCGTTGAAAAGATAATATATTTATCTGAAGCATAATAGAATAGTTTTTTAGTGCCACATTGATTATTGAAAGCTGTAAAAGTTTTATGTTTTTTATTCCAAAGAAATCCAACAAAATTACCAGTAAATTCACTGAAAAAATCAATATTCTTTTTAAATAAAATTTTTATCAGCTCATTGTAACTATCGACTTTATATTGTGTACATAGGATATCAATATTTGTAATCAATCCATCAGTTACAATAAAGAAATCATCATTGTCTATCCATAATTTATCGTTTATGAAACTCTCTGAAGTATATTGCTCTATATTAAATGAGTCATTTACTTTTGATCGCTTTGTGTGTGCAGGTTGGAAATCAAAAAGGGGTTTCCATTTATAAGAAAGGGTAGGGAGATTATCCGTAAAAGAAATTGTTGCTATGAATCCGTGCATGTGTAAATAAAATTTTATAATGCTTCAAGATAAATATTGTAAATGTTTTTTCCAACATTAGCATAACTATATTTTAGTTTTGCATCTTTAATCATACTTTCAGTATCATATTTTGCATAATTATCTAACATATAGTTGATTGATTCAAGTAAAGCTTCCTCATCTTTTACAGGTATCAAGATACCGTTTGTTTCATTAATCATTTCAGAAATTCCACCTACATTTGTACTTATCACAGGTTTTCCACAAGCTAAACTTTCTGAAATTACTACCGGAGCATTTTCATATTTAGAAAATAAAATCAAAGCGATGGATTGATAAAATTCTTCTGAAACATTTTCAGGAGATAATTCTCCTAAAAAAGTAACAATTTTTGGAATAAAATTTAGAGAGTTTGCATATTCATAAACAGCATTAAAATCTTTTCCATTACCTATTATAATTAACTCAAAATCAGTTCTATATTTTGATATTTTTTTGATTGCATTGAGTATTCCACGTACATTTTTAACTGGTTCATCAAAACAGGAAATATGTAAAAGTCTTTTTGGTTTTTCAACATCAATTAGTCTTTTTTCTTGAAAGAAAAAATCATCAACGACATTTTTAATGACTTGATAATTTTCATTTTTTAGTTGATGATGATCAATCATAGCATTTTGTAATGCATAAGAAACAGGTAATACAGCAGAAGCATTTTTTACTATAGTTTTTGTCAGACTTTTCCTTAATAAACCTTTATAAGAATCTCTCTCAGGAAAATATCGCGACCAATGTTCTGTAATCACATAAGGAATATTCTTAGTTTTTTTCAACCAATAAGCTAAAAGTCCGGTTCGGGTTAGTACATTAACATGTACTATATCAGGCTTATCAATCAGCTTTATAACTTCCTTATAACCAATGATATTAGCTTTTAAATAATTGAGAAGTTTAAAAGTTCTTCTAAATAAACCTTTCTTTTTAATAGGGTAGTAAACATAAATTTCACGAGCATTGTCGTTAAGTTTCTGATAAATAATCTCATTCTTTAAAATCTTATCATCTCCGTGAAGATACAAAACCGTCACATCACAATATAAACTAACTGCTTCTGCATGCTTTCTTACAAACAATCCCGCCATTGCATCATATCTATGTGGATACCATGCAGATAAAAAAAGTGACTTTATTTTCTTCTTATTCTCCATTCACCATACTTCATTATTCATTATTTAAATTCTCCCTATTAAAAACGAAGGTCTGAATCGTTTTATTACATAATAAGGTTGATTTTTAGCACCAAATCCTTTATAAAAGCGAGCAATTCCTTCTATGGCAGACCCTTCAAAATCTAATAAAATATCACTTTCAGCTTTTGTTTTAATTATGTGATTTACAACATAAAACATTGCTGATTTTAATTTTCCTTCTTCATTTGAAATTGGTATAAGAAAAACTAATCTATTTTTAAAAAGTGTATAAACTAATGCTGCGATAATATTTCCATTTTCGTCTAATGTGAATAGCTTTCGGAAAATATTGTGTTTCTCTCCTTGGTTTATTAGTTCTTTTAGACTGTCAATTGCAATCGAATTGTATTTTTTATTTATCGATTCGTAAAATCTAATAAAATGCTCTGTACTAATATCTTCAACAATATTTAGATTGTTTTTATTTGCTTTTTCTATATTGCGAACTGTGTTTTTTGTAAAGCCATTAATTATATCTTCGTACGGTCTTGCAACCGACAATACGTAATTTGGTAATTTTATAGCGTCTGCTAAGATATTCAAATAATTTAGATTTATTTGATAACTGTAAGAAGGAAGTTTTTTAATAAATAAAAGAATAATTTCTTTAGTAATAGGTTCAGCACTAAATACGCCTAATTGCTGAGATAAAGTTGGCTGCACTAAATATTGAATTTTATATTTTCTTTTAATAGGGATAGGCATTATATATTCGTAGTCGTCGCTTACCAATGCTTCCCACTTAGGTGAAACTATGTCCAAGTACCA
>JBDHVM010000182.1:0-3616 GCA_039809725.1 Peptostreptococcus sp. | reverse complement strand
TACAGTTCCCGGAACAGAAACCTTGATTTCTTCAGTTGATTCAATTGAGTGATTTGTTACATCATCAACTATACTCAATACAAATCTGTCTTTTGGATTTTCTGAAGTTAAGTTTTCAAATGCAGCATTTAAATCTGTAGGTATAGTATCTTTTGAACCTAAACCATATCTTCCGCCTATAATAACTGGAGCATTTTCTTTTCCGTAGAAAATATCTCTTACATCCATATATAGAGGCTCTCCGTTTGCACCTGGCTCTTTAGTTCTGTCAAGAACAACTATTCTCTCAACTGTACTTGGCATAGCATCTAAGAAGTGCTTTGCTGAGAATGGTCTAAATAAATGAACTTTAACCAAACCATACTTTCCACCTCTAGCATTTAGTATATCAATTAATTCTTCTGCAGCTTCAGTAACAGATCCCATAGCAACCATTACATACTTTGCGTCATCTGCTCCATAGTAATCAAATAGGCCATGTTTTCTACCTGTAAGGCTAGACATTTTATCCATATATTTTTCAACTATTCCTACGATATTATCATAGTATTTATTTGAAGCTTCTCTTGTCTGGAAATATATATCAGGGTTCTGTGCAGTACCTCTAGTAACTGGATGGTTTGGAGATAGTGAATTATCTCTGAAAGATTTAACTGCATCGAAGTTTAATAATTTTGCATAATCTTCATTTTCAAATAGTTCTACCTTTTGAATTTCATGAGATGTTCTAAATCCATCAAAGAAATGAATAAATGGTAGTCTACCTTCTATTGCTGCATAATGTGCAACAGGAGCGATATCAGCAACTTCCTGCACTGATCCTGATGCAAGTAAACAACATCCTGTCATTCTTGCAGCCATAACGTCCTGATGATCTCCAAATATAGATAATGCCTGAGATGCTAAAGCACGAGCCGAAACGTGGAAAACTCCAGGTAAAAGCTCACCAGCACATTTGTACATATTAGGTAACATCAAAAGTAACCCCTGGGATGCAGTATAAGTAGAAGTCAATGCTCCAGCAGCAAGCGAACCATGGAATGCTCCAGCAGCCCCACCTTCTGATTGCATTTCAACAACCTCTACAACCTGACCGAAGATATTTTTTCTTCCTTCAGACGCCCATTCATCAACAACTTCTGCCATTGTTGAAGATGGTGTGATTGGGTAAATAGCAGCCACATCTGTAAAGCAATAAGATACATGAGCAGCAGCAGTATTACCATCAACTGTTTTCATAAATTTAGCCATTAATTTATTCCTCCTTAAGAAATATAATTTTAAGTATAATGTTTCTTGTATACAATATAAAGTGCACCCCCACATATTAGCTTTTTTAAAACTAAAGTGAGAATACCCGAAAAAAGTTCTTTAAATACTACAAAGAATATTTATTTTATACTTAATTGATAAAGCTTTCAATTGAATATAGTATTTTGTAAATTCTTTACAAATTATACGCATATCAACTAATAACTTTATTATACTAAAAGAAAAGTAAAAAATCAATGTTACTTTCTATTATTTATTGTCTATTTACTATCAGTAAAATCCGTTTCAATATTCTTAATATTCAATAATTTTATGTATTTTTTTAATTATATTTTATTCTATTCTGATTTTTTGCAAAAATTTATGGTTTTAATTTATATAATAAAGTCAAAAAAAAATAAGCTTCAAGATAAGCTTATTTTTTGTTAATATATTCTCATTTTTATTTCTGTACAACCGTAATTTCAAATATAAGATTTCTTACTTCACGAAAACAACCAAAATATCATCTCTTTTTTCCTCATTAAACACAAAACTATCGATTGTGTTTTTTAAATTTGATAGTATGTCCTTCTTATCATTTTCAATGTTGTCTAGTAAAAATCTCTCAAGTCCTTCTATCCCGAACTCATTTTCGTCTTTATTTTTCATCTCTAAAATTCCATCTGTAAAAAAACAAATTTCTTTAATATCATTTACATCAAATCTCATACTTGAATATGTGGAGTCTTCATCAATACCAATCGGAATACCTCTTACACTATTTTTTATTTTTACAATTTTATCATCACTATCTATCATAATAGGCATATAGTGTCCAGCATTTGAAATAACCATCTCTCTTTTCGTCCTATCGTAAAATCCAACTATAGACGTCGCATATACGCCTATCTTATCAAATTCACTAAAAAGATGATTATTCATCTTAATAAGGATCTCCTCAGGTGATTTTGCGTAACGTGATAGAATATCAAAAGCGCCCTTCATCATCGCAACGATGTAGTTTGATACTATTCCATGCCCCATCACATCTGAAATAATAAATACTAGCCTGTTTTCTACATCATTTGCATGAAAAAAATCTCCTCCTACAACTTTTGCAGGGTCATTATAATAAAAGAGTTCTTTACTAGAAAAAGTCGCTAGATTGCTTCCATTTATCAAAAGTTTTTGCTGGCTCTTTAAAATAGACAGGTCATTATCTATATCTTTGTGCATTTCTTGTTTTGCTAAATATTCATATGACTGCATACTAAGTGCAATTTGATTAGAAATAGCAGTTATCGTATTTCTATCATCTGTTGAGTATTCTTTGTTTCCAGCACATAAGACGATCAACTCAGTCTCCGTATTTATAATGAACTTGTAGTATACATAATTTTCTATATTCTTTATCCTCTTAAAATCAACTTTTAATTCTTTTTTATGACTGTATGTCTCAGTTGATTTTATTATTTCAGGCATCAGCATATTTAAGTCATTCATTGCATAATCTGGTTCAGCTACACTGATCTTTTGCCCAACTATAGCCCCCTGAGTATTTGTATTGTAAATATTAATAATAGAATATTCACTATCAGTCGTCTCTAGAAGAACAGATGCCATCTTCTTTAGATAATAAAACATATCCTTTGTGGAATAAAGTTGCCTAGATGCTTTGTTAATATTCTTTATTGAGTTTCTAAGTTTTTTTATCAACTTTTTAATCCCATCATTTTTCTCAGTAATAGATATTGATAGGGTCATCAAAGATGAAACCTGAGAAATAAAATCAATATCCTCATCAGAAAGTTTTTCCCCAGATTTTAAATAACAAGACATAAAACCAACAGTCTTACCGTTAATAACAAATGGAAATACGGCTCTTCCAATGTATCCTTCGTTTACTGCTAACTCTTCTTCTCCAAGAGCTCTTTCATCTTCAAAAATATTTTCTACAATTACAACCTCTTTTTTTTCAACTACTTCATGAATATATTTAGGGTATACGCTAAAATCAATTTTTGATCCATATTTCTCATTCTTTGGAAAAAGCTTTGGAATATAATCAAGCATAGAAGAACAAACAAGATGTGCATAATTATAATCGTTTCCATAAAAAAGGTTCACACATGCCTTTGTAGGATGAACCACATTTAACATCTTTGTGATTATTAAATCTTTAATTTCATAGAAATTATCTGAGCCTGTTACTATCTGTGAAATTTCAACAAGTTCCCTCATTCTCTCTACACTACTCATTCTCATTTATCCTCCCTTTTTTATCTCTAAATTTATTATACTATGTTTTCGTTTTTTTTTCACTAAGAATACGCATTTATATTTTAAGTGGGTTAGATCAGAT
>JBDHVM010000181.1:0-3647 GCA_039809725.1 Peptostreptococcus sp. | reverse complement strand
TCAACGAGGCTGAACTTTGCCGAGTTATAAATAAGCTTTTAGCGTTTCTACTTTATCTGTCTTTTCCCAAGGAAGATCTAAGTCCGTTCTTCCAAAGTGACCATATGCTGCAGTTTGCTTGTATATAGGTCTTCTAAGATCAAGATTTTTAATTATTGCGCCTGGTCTTAAGTCAAAGTTTTCATTTATTATCTCAACTAATCTTTCATTTGATACTTTTCCTGTTCCAAAAGTATCTACAAAAACTGATAGTGGTCTTGCAACTCCAATTGCATATGCAAGCTCGATTTCGCATTTATCTGCCAACCCTGCTGCTACTATATTTTTTGCCACATATCTAGCTGCATAACACGCTGATCTATCAACCTTCGTTGGATCTTTTCCTGAAAAAGCTCCTCCACCATGTCTTGAATATCCACCGTAAGTGTCAATTATTATCTTTCTTCCAGTAAGACCTGTATCTCCATGAGGTCCACCTATTACAAATCTTCCTGTAGGGTTGATATAGTACAATGTTTCTTCATCAAGTAACTCTGCTGGTATTATCGCTTTGATTACTTTATTTATTATATCTTCTCTTATCTGTTCATTCTCTGCATTTGCATCATGTTGAGCCGATATTAAAACTGTATGTACTCTCACAGGTTTATCTTCTTCATACTCAACTGTCACCTGTGTTTTTCCATCTGGTCTTAAATAAGAAAGTTCTCCTGATTTTCTAACTTCTGTAAGTTTTCTAGAAAGCTTGTGTGCTAATGAAATTGGAAGTGGCATAAGTTCAGGCGTTTCATTGCATGCAAATCCAAACATAATCCCCTGATCCCCTGCACCTACTTTTTCTATTTCATCTTCAACTTCTTCTCCTGCCTTAGATTCTAGTCCTTCATCTACGCCCATTGCTATATCACCAGACTGTTCATCTATTGCTGTAAGTACTCCACAATTTTCTGCATCAAACCCGAATTTTCCTCTTACATATCCAATTTCTTGAACTGTATCTCTAACTATTTTTGGAATATCCACATATGCATTTGTAGATATCTCTCCTGCTACTAAAATTAATCCTGTTGTAGCAGTTGTCTCACAAGCTACTCTTGAGTATGGATCTTTTTCAATTAATGCATCTAGTATTGCGTCTGAAATTTGATCGCAAAGTTTATCTGGATGCCCTTCTGTTACTGATTCTGATGTAAATAAATGTCTTGCCATTTTAATATATCCTTTCTGAAAATAGTTGTAACAATAAGCTTTTATATCTATCATCACCCTTTTACTTTTGGAAAATAAAAAACCTCTCCATAAAAATGAAGAGGCTATAATCACAAAATGATATTAGCAAACCTCATCTTTCAAGAAAAAATCTTGTAGGATTTAGCACCGTCTTTATCGGTTGCCGGGCGTCGTAGGGCCTGTCCCTCAGCCACTCTTGATAAGGTAAATCAAGATTTATTTTATTGTATTGTTTTTTAAATTACTACAAATATACTAACATTCTAACCACAGCTTGTCAATATCTTTTTAAATAAACACATAATTTTATTTCTAGACCGTTTTTTATATCTCTAGACTTCTTATATCTCTATACAGTTCCTGCTATCTCAAGTATTTCAACTGAACCTAAAGCAATTCCAGTTCCTAAAGCGACACAATTAATAGGTTCTTCCGCAAGTCTTACACTAAGACCTGTAAGTTCTGAAATCTTTTTGTCCATTCCGTAAAGTAGTGAACCTCCACCTGTCAAAATTATTCCACTTTCAGCTATATCTGAAGCTAATTCAGGAGGAGTGTCTTGAAGTACTTTAATCACTAGATTTGTCACCTGCGCAACACTATCACTCATAGCATCCATTATCTCAAATGAGCTTACAGTTATAGATTTAGGCAATCCATTAGTCAGGTCTCTACCTGTGATTTTAATGAATCTTTCTTCCTGTCTTCTGTATGCACATCCAATGTCTTTTTTTATTTTTTCAGCAGTTCTTTCACCGATTATTACGTTATAATTTCTCTTTATATATCTGATAATATCTCCATCAAACTTGTTGCCACCAACTTTGATTGACTTACTAATTACTGTTCCTCCAAGTGAAATAACGGCTACATCTGAAGTTCCTCCACCGATATCAACAACTAAATGCCCACCTGGAACTGTAATATCGATTCCAGCGCCAATAGCTGCTGCAACAGGTTCTTCTATTAAAAGAACTTCTCTTGCACCTGCATTTTTAGTTGCATCCTCGACAGCCTTTTTCTCAACATCAGTAATATTACTCGGTACAGAAACCATTATTCTAGGCATAACTATCTTTCCCATGCCTTTTTTCTCACCAATCATTGCAATAAATCCACGCAACATTTTTTCAGCATTATCATAGTCTGATATTACACCATTCATCATCGGTCTAATAGCATCGATATCTTTTGGCGTTCTACCTATCATTTTATACGCTTCGTTTCCTACTGCAATTACTTCATCTATTCTATTATCTACAGCTACAACTGATGGCTCGTTCAATACAACACCTTTGTCATTTACAACGATCAGTACGTTAGCAGTACCTAAATCTATTCCTATATCCATTCCAGCCATAACATAACCTCCACAAAATACAAAATACTGTAACTAATCTTCCACTATTTCGACATTTCCGCCAAGTGCACTAAACTTTTTATCTATATCTACATAGCCCCTTTGAATATGATAAATTTCACCTATATTCGTTGTTCCATTGGCTATTAGACCGCATAAAATCAGAGCTGCTCCAGCACGTAAATCAGTTGCTGTTACATCCGCACCCCTCAGTGACTCCACGCCGTTTACGACTGCACTTCTTCCGTCGATTTTAATATTTGCACCCATTCTATTAAACTCATTTACATGCATAAATCTATTTTCAAAAACAGTTTCAATTACTACTCCTGTTCCATCTGCAACTGTCAACATAGCCATAAACTGTGCCTGTACATCAGTTGGAAAACCAGGATGTGGTAGTGTTTTAATATCTATTGGCTTTATCACTTCAGGTCCTATTACCCTAATTGAATTTTCACCTTCTTCTATAGTAGCACCTGCTTCTGTAAGTTTAGCAATAACAGGTTTTAAATGATCTATAATTACATTTTCAAGAACGACATCACCTTTTGTCATAGCACTCGCAACCATGTATGTTGCCGCTTCAATTCTGTCAGGTATTATTGTGTGCTCTGCACCATGCAGACATTTTACACCCTTAATTTTAATTGTATTAGTACCAGCACCTCTAACAGACGCCCCCATCTCATTTAAAAAGTTTGCCAAGTCTACAATTTCAGGTTCTTCAGCTGCATTTTCAATCGTTGTAACTCCATCTGCAAGAACTGAAGCCATCATTATGTTCTGAGTAGCTCCAACAGAAGGAAAGTCTAAATACAACTTATTTCCTATTAGTTTTTCAGCCTTCGCTTCTACAAAACCGTGATCCATATTTATTGTCGCATCTAACGCCTTAAACCCTTTTAAGTGTAGATCGATAGGTCTTGTACCAATTGCACATCCTCCTGGCATAGATATTTTTGTATGATTGAATCTAGCTAATAGTGGACCCATAACTAAGAATGAAGCTCTCATTTTTTTTACCAAATCGTATGGTGCTTCATATGTAGTAATA
>JBDHVM010000180.1:0-3649 GCA_039809725.1 Peptostreptococcus sp. | reverse complement strand
TTATTTCTAATATATGGGTTAATTATTCTGCATTTTTTCTTATAACTTCTAAATATTTCCCCCTCAGTATATTTTATAGATAAATACAAATATATGTTTTCAGCTTCTACAACTATTGATCTATCCCCAAAACCTCCATTTGACATCTCAATTTCAGTATTTATATCTCTAAAAAAATACATTGATAATACTTTTCTTATATACTCACTGTCAACACTTTTAAAGCATCCCTCAAATTCACTTGCATCTTTTGTATTATTATATGCTTCTTCAACTATTTCGTATAAATTGATTTTTAGAGAGCAGATTGACTTTTCTGACTCATAATCTTTTTTATATAAACTTGTATTTTCATTTTGAAATTCAATTCCTGAATTTAACATATTTGTGGTAATACATATTACAACTGTAAGCACAAATATTGACAGTATTATATTTACTGATATACCACCATGTCTTCTTTTTTCTATACGTAAAATATTCCAGTAAAACTCTTGCACAAAAACCTCCTAAATCTGTATTTAATACTATTAAAAAGTTGAGTAACATAATTAACTTAGTATAATTTATTATGTTATATCGATTTACCTTATAAATCAGATACACTACGTATCCCTTGTAGATTTATTTTACAAAGCTATCTTGAGGATAGAACAGAGTATACTTTTACAACTTTTGATTTTACTCTTTCGCTTTGTACCGTTGACTCAATATACATATATTTCTCATCAAGTATCTTTCTTGAAATCTTAAACTTTTCATCACCAATCTGTACCAAACGTTGTGATTTTTCCGCTATTTCAGCGCTTTCAAATCCTCTATATTCACTAGATGATTCCAAATTATATTTTTCAATATCAGCAACTACACGAATTTTCTCATCAATAGATCTATTAAATTTATTTTTTACACATATTCTATTCACAGTTGAAATATAAAATGAGAAAATATATATAATTATTGTGAGGAAAATCAACGAGTAAATAAAATCTACCGCTAAAAAACCTTCTCTATTTATTTTTTTCATATTATACCTCCATGTACCTAAATCAAATTATGGTATGTCGCTTCAATAAGTTATATCCAAAAAAAATAAAAACTATACTAAAAAGAACGAACTATTTTAGCTCTCACGTTCTTTTTAATATAGTTTAAAATACTAACTCTCTTCAATTGCTTTTCGAAGCATAAAATTGACTCCTACACAGTCTGGTAGTTTCATTTTTACAATTTGTCTCGGATGTGGTGCTTCCGATATTTCTTCACTCTTTTCATTATACATTTCAGTTATCGTTGCATCAATCGTACTCGTATATGGTCCAATTATTTCTATCTCATCACCAACTATCATTTTATTCCTTTGTTCAACAGTATATAGCCCATTTTCATCTTTGTCTTCAATTACTATTCCAACAAAGTCATAGTTTCTCACATATGAAGCTGATGCGTAATTTTGTTCTTCACTTCCTGGCTTGTCATTATAAAAACCTGTTGTAAAGTGTCTATGACTACCTTTTTTAAGTTCTTCTAACCAAATAGGATTAAATTTCCAGTTTGAAGGATTTCTATAATATTCATCAATTGCCATTCTATACGCTCTCACAACAGTAGCTACATAGTATGCCGTCTTCATTCTTCCTTCTATTTTCAAACTTGTTATTCCAGAGTCTATTAATTCAGGTATATACTCTATCATACATAAATCCTTTGAGTTAAAAAAGAAAGTACCCCTTTCATCTTCATAAACTGGAAAATACTCTCCAGGTCTTTTCTCTTCCATCAAAGAATATTTCCATCTACATGATTGTGCACATGAACCCCTATTTGCATCTCTTTCTGTCATATAATTGCTTATTAGACATCTTCCTGAATATGAAATACACATTGCTCCGTGCATAAATGCCTCTATATCAAGCTCTTGAGGTGTTTTTTCTCTTAACTCTTTTATTTCTGAAAAAGATAATTCTCTAGCAACTACTACCCTCTTTACACCTTGATTATACCAGAAATTTGCGCTATGAAAATTAGTCGTATTTGCCTGTGTACTCAAGTGTATTTCCATTTTTGGAATGGTTGCCTTTATCACATCAATTACTCCAGGATCAGATGCAATAAGCGCATCTACACCTGCTTTTTCAAGGTTTATTAGGTACTCTTCAAAGTCTACAAAATCTTCATTATGTGGTATTATATTGACTGTCACGAATACTTGTTTTCCTCTCTCATGTGCAAACTTAACACCCTGAGCTATTTCATCTATTGTGAAGTTCTTTGCTGCTGAACGCATTCCAAAGTTCTCTCCACCTAAATATACTGCATCAGCTCCATATTCAAAGGCTATTTTTAATCTTTCTAAATCGCCTGCTGGAGCAAGTAATTCTACTTTTCTCATTTTTTCCTCCTAAATCTCACTACCCAATTATTATTACCCCGTTTTTTTAAAGTAAATCTTTTTTCACTCACCTAATTATCTATCTCATTTTCTCTAGTTTTCTCTTATTTGTCCTTGTATGTTATTGCAACACCATCACCGATGGGAATTAACGATGTAGTAAGTCCCTCTTCACTACAGATATATTTCAAATAATCACGCATTCTTTTTACAATTGTTTTTTTTCTTCTAACAACATATTCATCGCTTGCTATCATACCTTTATACAAAATATTATCTGATACTATAACCCCACCGACTTTAACTTTATTAATTATTAAATCAAAAAATAACTTATACTGTCCTTTAGCAGCATCGATAAAAACAAAATCAAACTCTTCATCAATATCAGCCAATGTTTCCTCTGCATTTCCAACAAGTATTTTTATTTTCTCTTCAAGACCCGCACTTTTAATATTCTCAACGGCTTTTTCAAGCATAATTGGATTTCTTTCTGTAGTTATTATTTGCACATCACCATCTAATACTTTTGAAAAAAGTATTGATGAATATCCAATTGCACACCCGATTTCTAATATTTTCTTAGGTTTTTTAATTTTTAATAACACCTTTAACAACTCCGAAACTTCTTTATGAATTATTGGCACATCATTTTCTTCTGCATATATCTCCATTTCACTAAGAATTCCGTCATTTTTTTCTAGCGTCTCTCTTATATATTCCTCTACAAAATTGTCTACTATATTGCTCATAATTACCTCTCTAAAAAACAGGGGGAAAAATCCCCCCGCAGTCAAGTTTAATATTCTAAAACCATTTTTACCCTTAATACATGATTTTTCACAACTATATACTGTCACCTAGTCTCTAATTTGATCGTCAATTAGCAAGTTTAACATCTATTAGCTGACTTTTATTGTATTTATAATCCTATTTATTTACTTTAATAATATTCTTATTCATTTTTGCTACTTGTATCTTTTTTATTGCTCTCGTCTTTTGAAGTAGTTGTCGCTTCACTTTTCTGCTTATTCTGTTCATCTCTATCACTATGGAACTTTTTAGCATTTTCTTTATGTTTATCAAAAGTTTTGCTGTAAGAGTTTGTTCCATCAATGTTAGTAACAAAATACAAATAGTCTGTCTTCTTAGGATTAGCAGCCGCTATCAAAGATTTTACTCCTGGGCTGGCAATCGGAGTTGGTGGCAATCCTGAATGAATATATAAATTATACGGTGTTTCAACTTTTAAGTCTG
>JBDHVM010000179.1:0-3665 GCA_039809725.1 Peptostreptococcus sp. | reverse complement strand
CCTAAATACGATCCTACGAATCAATATTCCGTACCTTATATGTGGGGAACATTAGGTATAGTGTATAATAAAAAAATGGTAAGCGATCCAGTAAATAGTTGGGATATACTATGGAATCCAAAATATAAAAGGAATATCTTGATGTTTGATTCTGTAAGAGATACTATGGGAGTTGCTCTAAAAAAACTTGGTTATAGCATAAACACAGTAAACCCATACGAAATACAAAAGGCAAAACAACTTCTGATAAAACAGAAACCATTGGTTTTAGCATATGTAAACGATGATGGTAAAGATAGAATGATTGGTGATGAAGCTGCGATGGGCATATTTTATTCGGGAGACTTTCCTTCGATGAAAGAAGAAAATGAAAATCTTGAATATGTTATCCCAAAAGAAGGTTCTAACAAATGGACGGATGCAATCTGTATTCCAAAAACTGCAGATAATGAGGATTGGGCAGAAGAATTTATTAACTTTTTATGTGAACCAAAGGTGAATGCAAAAAATACAGAATACATTGGATACTCAACACCAATATCGGCGGGTAGAAAACTAATACCAGAAGAAATGAGAGATAACAAAGCTCTTTATCCGAGCAGTGAAATTCTAAAAAAATGTGAAGCATTTTTAGATTTGAAAAAGGATATAAAGCTTTATGATAAAGCTTGGATAGATATTAAGAGCCACCAGTAGACTTACATATTTTAATTTACCAGCACGTATGTGTGTATATTATTAAGTAAAACCCTCGAGTAGTTTTTCAATAAGAAGGCTGCGAGAGGGTTTTATAATATTTTTAATAAAATAAAATTTATGGTATACTAGCATAAAGACAGGAGGTGTGCTGTGGCAAGAACGGATACTAAAAGAAAAAGGACAGTAAGCGGTGCAGATATTGATTTTAGAACAAAAGGTGACTTTAGTAAAAATAAATCATTAAGGACTAGAAAAGTAACTAATAATAAAAATACAAAAAATAACACACAAAATAAAGGTCAAGCTTCAAAAACACGTAAATATAAAAAGGTAAAAACAACAAATAAAAAAAGGGAAAAGAAGGTTAAAAAAGGTTTTTTGACGCTCGTTATTTTAGTTGTGTTCCTAGGTTTTAGTTTTTTTGTATTTAGCAATATAGAAAATACATTCAAAAAAAATAATATAATGACAAATTCACAGTTTATATCAACCTTAGAACCGATTGCTGTGAAAGAATACAAAAAAACAGGGCTACTACCTTCGGTTACTATTTCCCAGGCAATTGTAGAATCAAACTGGGGTAGATCCAAGCTGTCTATTGAGGCAAACAATTTATTCGGTATTAAGGCTGGAGAAGGTTGGTATGGTGATCGTGTTAGATTTAACACAAAAGAATACTATAATTCTAGGATAAACGCATATTTTAGAAAGTACAACTCATGGGAAGACAGCGTTAAAGATAGAAGTAATTTCTTACTAACCAACAAAAGATATTCAAAGTCTAAGTTATTCAATAAAAAAACATTTGAGCAACAAGCGCAGGCTCTTGAAGACGCTGGTTATGCAACAACGATAGATGAAAAGGGAAATAAAATTTACGCTGATAAACTGATAGCCGTAATAAAAAGCAATCGGCTATATGAAATAGATGAAAAAGTAAAAAATAATAATTAATCATTTATTTTTTTTATTAAATATGGTAGAATTAATACTTGTCAAGAATAGCAGATGATCGCAGGTAGAAATACGTGAGGAAAGTCGGAGCTCCATAGAGCAGGGTGCTAGGTAACGCCTAGTGAGAGCGATCTTAAGGATAGTGCAACAGAAATAGACCGCCGCTTTTTATGCGGTAAGGATGGAAAGGCGAGGTAAGAGCTCACCAGCATATAGGTGACTATATGGCTATGTAAACCCCACCTGGTGCAAGGCCAAAGTAGGAATTAGGAGTGTTGCTCGCACTCCCCGGTAGGTAGGCCGCTTGAATCTACTGGTGACAGTGGATCTAGAAAGATGATCATCCAAAACAGAACTCCGCTTACAGCTATTCTTGACAATAAATAATAAATAGTATCGATTTTTTTAATAGGTCGGAATTAGTTAATAGATAACTGCATCTTATGGTGCAGTTTTTTTATTTATGTAAAGTTTTCATACTCAAATATATGGAAAAACTGTAAAAATTGTGTAAATATTAATGGATTAATCAATTATTTTACAAATATAGGTCATAGAAGTATAATTTTTATGTTATAATGAAAAGAGTATGAAAATAACTATGAATAAAAAACTTAACTGATAAGGAGTGAAGGTTTTGAACAATAAAAGAGAACTAATAAAGTATGCAATTTTAGATGTAGATAAGAAGTATATAAATAATAAATTTGAAATAAATAGTGGTTTGAACACAACACTAAAAAATAAATATGAAAAAGTTGATAAGGATGAAGAAAAGTATATTGAACTTTTAAGATTCAATATTATATTCTACAAGTCTATTATCAAAAAACTAGAATCCATAATTGAGATGTGGATACAAAATGATTTGATTTCTAGTACTGAATCCGTAGAAAAAAGTATTGAAAATATCACTAACTCATCTAGGGAATACGTAAATAAGGCAATGAAACAAGGCAATAGATTCTTGAACGATAAAGATAAGAAAATATTTATGTCTTATGAAAATACTAGTGGTTTGAAAAAAATAGAAAAGATAGAAAATGATTATAAAATACTTAATCTATATAAGGATATATTAGGTATGGTGATAAATGTAATTTCAAGTGACGCTAAAAAATATAAAGATATACTTGAAATGGGAATGGAAGAGGCTAAAATAGACATCAAAAACGAAATATTTGGGATGATCAATGAGATACTATTTAGTGTTGAAACACCAAAAGTGGAGTTTAAGGATGAAGCTTTGGTAGAGGGCGTTGATATTACAGGCTGTGAGATTGCAGATGATGAAAAGTGTCTGAGCTTCACAAAATATGTTTCTATGATTAGCACACCTGAGATTTCGGTTAAGATAAATGATATGTTTAGAGTATCTGTGCAGCGTGAAGGAATTGATGAAGACGATGCTTTTGGATTTAATGAAACGTACAAGGATTATTTATCTTGTGTGGTTCTATTGATGGATTATGTCTCTGCAGAGAATAGAAGAGTATTTGAAAATACATTCAGAATGTTTGTTATTGGTAAGATAACAGAGTCAGAGTTTGAGGAGATAATTGAAAGATTAATAAGAGATAAAACTTTTTTAGATAAAAGAACTTGGTTAGAATGTCAAAAGATAGTTAAGTCCGATTTTAATATGCAAAACAATAATTTTTTTGGAAGAAAGGTACTTTCTAACGTAGATGATGACTGTACTTTAAATAAGAAGATGAATATACTTGAGAATTTAGATGGGGATTCAACTATATCATCGATATTTGATATGGAAAAGTTTGAAGATAGTGATGAGATTAGTTTCGAAGAAGAAGGTGGGTTTGCAAAGAAGTTAAAACTTGGTTTTTCATCTTTTTCTGAAAAATTAAAAATCAAAGAAGATGACAGTGAAAAAGAAAAAAGTGATAAAGAGTTTTATGATGATGAGTTTGAATATGACGACTACGAGTATGATGAAGATGAATCTGATGAGTATGAAGAAAAGTCATCTATTAAGTCTAAATTTAAAAACC
>JBDHVM010000178.1:0-3684 GCA_039809725.1 Peptostreptococcus sp. | reverse complement strand
AGCTATCAGTGAAGTGTTCACCAATGGATTGATCACACACAAATATATCGAGACAGATTGAAATAAAAGGAATAAACCTAATCACTAATAAATACGAAGGTATGGATATCGATACATTGAGAAATGTCGTTGATAATCTAAGGGATAAAACTGAAAATGGTGTAGTAGTAGTATCAAATGTGAGTGAAGGTAAAATTACATTTGTGGCAACAGCGAGCAAAGAGGCTGTTGATAAAGGTATACATGCTGGGAATATTGTAAAAGAAGTAGCAAAAATTGCAGGTGGAAAAGGCGGAGGAAGACCTAATATGGCACAAGCTGGAGCTAGCGATATTTCAAAAATTGATGAGGCATTAGACCACGCAAAGTCTGTAGTTGAGTCTCAGATTAAGTAGCTAGGACGGAAAGTTGTAACTCTATACAAAAAATAAGTAGCTAGCACGAAAATTAGTTACACGTACAAAATATAAGTAGCTAGCACGAAAATTAGTTACACGATACAAAATATAAGTAAAAAAATTTGAACGGGGAACAGGTATAAGTATTTTATCCTTTCCCCGTCTATTTTTTAGAAAACTTGATTATTATTTGATTTTAAGGTAAAATCTAATTAGGAAAATCGTATTTTCCATTAAGATAATTAGGAGGAAACAAAATGGACAACAAACATGATTATACAATGAAATTTGAAAATCTTAATGAAGAAAAAATGGATGTTGCAGATACAATTGCATATGTTTATGAAGCTCTTATTGAAAAAGGATACAATCCTGTAAATCAGATAATAGGATATTTGCTTTCAGGAGATTCAAGTTATATTACAAGTTATAACAATGCAAGAGCAGCAATAAAGAGATTTGAAAGAGATGAAATATTAGAAGAGGTAATAACAAAATATTTGAATATTGAGGAGTAATAAAACAATGTCTAAGAAAGTTTTGACGGTAATTATATCACTTTTTTTAATCTTCTCTTCGCTTACATCTTCTTTTGCGCAGACGAAAAAAACTCCTCAGCTAGCCACTGAAAAAGCAGAAACTATTGGTAAAAAGGATAATAAAGCTGATAATGCAACTGCTAAAAATAATGGAAAAGTTATAGTTATTGATATTTCTAGAACCAATTTAGAGAATATTAATAACATAAAATTTTTACGAAAAACATTAGAAAATAATGGCAGCATAGCCTTGATGAATATTAGAGGTGATAAGGGCTATGACGAAAGAAGGAACTATGCATCTATGGGATCCACAGCTAGAGCTGACATTAGAGATGATATACTATTAAATTTTACTAAGGCTACCCCTGATTCAAAGGCAATCTATAAGGCAGCTACGGGTCAATCACCAGAATCAATCAATCTACAAAATATTAATAGCATAGATTTGTATAACAAAAGTAAGGGTGAATATAAATCCGATATGGGATTTTTAGGTCAGACTCTAAAATCAAACGGTAAAAAAGTGTCTGTGCTTGGAAACAGTGACTACTATGACGACATGGGCAAGTACGTAAAAAATAGAGATTTTTGCTTGGCAGTAATGGATAGTAAAGGAAGAATCGAAAATGGTGAAGTTGATAATATCAACAAAAAAGATGCTCAACTTCCGTATGGTATATCAACTAATTACGAAAAATTATTAGCGGAAACAAAGAAAGAGTATGTGGATTCAAACCTTCTTTTTATAAATATGGGTGATACATATAGATTAGATAAATATAAACCGAATCTAAATGAAGCGACTTATAAGAAAATGAAGTTCTCTATATACAATAAAATAAGCAAATATTTAGAAGACGTTTTTGCAATGGCAAGTAAAAATGACACTATATATGTTTTAGGGACTTTTCCAAGTGATCTTGACTATGCAAACAACAGAAGATTATCACCAGTTATAAGATTTGATATGTCAAATAAGACTACAGGTCTGTTAAAATCTGCAACGACAAGAAGAAATGGAGTTGTGGCAAATATGGATATTGGAGTTGATATATTAAATAGGTTTGGAATAAAGAATGATGAAATGTTTGGTAGAGTCATGGCAAGTGTCGGAAATTCCAATCCAACAGAATATTTAAAAAGTGAATACAAAAAAATAATATCAATTTCATCGATTAGGATGAGCATAATCAATATATATGTTACTGTAATTTCAGTTTCTTGGGTAATTGCTGTACTTGCACTTTGGAAGAAGAATAAACTACCTGAAAAACATAGAGACTCAATACTGTCTGTTCTAAAGGAAATGGTAAAATTCGGATTGATAATGCCACTTGCATTTCTTACAGCTCCTATTTTACAACCAGACAGTGAGGTTAAAATTGCTATTTACATTGTATTAATCTCATTCATATATTATTTTATTGGAAGAAAGCTATTCGATAAAGACGATATTAAACAAATAGGATTTTTCTCTTTAATGATGATATTGCTAATTACAATAGATTCAATAATTTCAACACCAATGATGATGAGAAATATAATGAGCTATGATCCTATGATAGGAGCAAGATACTATGGTATCGGAAATGAATATGAAGGTGTAACAATTGGTAGTGCGATACTAGGATTTGCTGTATTACATGAATACAAAAAAATTCCTAAATTTGCAACTGCACTTTTACTCTTAGTAATCCTGTTTACATCAGCATACCCTGGCATGGGGGCTAATGTAGGTGGTGCTATATCAGAATGTGTAGCTTATCTTACTTTTATTCTATTGTTATACAATGTGAAATTTGATTTAAAGAAAGTTATATTGATATTGTGCTCAGCTGCACTTTTGGTGATCGCCTTTGCAGTCGCTGATATAGTTTTAGGTACAGGATCACACCTTGGAAACTTTGTTGAGCAGATAAAAATTAATGGACCTTTGGAAATTGTATACGTATTTGGAAGAAAGATAGCAATGAATGTCCAATTAGCTCAAACTACAATTTGGGTAAATATACTGTTAGTAGGATTGTTTATTCTGGCAGTTGGTATTTATAGACCAAACAAACAGTTTTTGGAGTTGAAAGAAGAACATAGTATAATATACAAAGGTTTTTTAGCTACGATTGCAGGTTGTCTAGTAACGTTGATAGTCAATGATTCAGGGATAATTGCTGCGGCAACGTGTTCGATATATTTGCTGATTCCTATAATAATACTAATGATTAATAAAAAGAAATTAGGTGAAAAAAATGTTATCAGGTAGAATAATGGGGTTGGATATTGGTGACAACACAATTGGCGTTGCGGTATGCGATCTAATGGGTTTGACAGCACAAGGTGTAACAACAATAAAACGGACAAGCAAAAAAAAGGATATTGAAGAACTGACAAATATAATAAAAGAAAGACAAGTAAACTTGATTGTTTCTGGATTACCAAAAAATATGAATGGAACAATTGGACCCCAGGCAGAAAAAGTTATGAAGTTTTGTGAAACATTGAAGGAAGAAACGGGACTGGAAGTTGAGTATTGGGACGAAAGACTTAGCACTGTATCTGCTGAAAAAATGCTTATTGGTGGAGATGTAAGCAGAAAAAACAGAAAAAAAGTAATAGATAAGTTAGCTGCAGTTTTAATTTTGCAAAATTATCTAGATTTTAAGAAGTTTTAATAAAAAGAGCCGTTTTTTCGGCTTTTTTTATTGAAATGAATATTTTTAATAGGTTAAATTAACATTCATTGTGAA
>JBDHVM010000177.1:0-3707 GCA_039809725.1 Peptostreptococcus sp. | reverse complement strand
ACATAGATATGATTTAATTATATTTTTTTCACTAAGTTCACCATATTATTTTACCATAACTCACTTTATACATTATACCATATTAGTTCCTAAATAGCTACATAAACATAACTATATTTTTTATATTTACTATATAGCGTGTAAATCGTAACTAAATAGGAGTAGAACAGTGATTATTATAATAATAAAAACGAAATGAAACACTAATATGTTACTAAAACGACACTATGAAATATAATAAAAAATATGAAAAATTAGATGAGAGAAAAAGTGAAAAAATAAATAAAAGTAGTAGAAATAGAATATATATAAAAAAAGATTGAATAAATAGAAAAAAAGATTGAATAAATAGAAAAAATATGCTAAAATATTATACTGCTTATAATGAATAAATTTGCGCATTTTTACGGAAAAAATATTTTAGGACGTTAAAAATGACGGTTTTTATTCTATTATATAGGGTGAATAAGTTTTTTATGATTGCAATTTATAAAGTGGGCTCGTGATGGTAAATTTCTGTTGCATTTAATTACATAAGCGAGGTGGATTTTAAATTGCATACCCATATAAATTAACAAATGCAATAAAATTAATTTAGTGAGGTGAAAATTGTGGTACCATATCCAGTTACGATTGGAAAAAGAGAGAGAATGAGCTTTTCCAAAATTAAGGAAATTGCTGATGTGCCAAACTTGATTGAAATACAAGTGGACTCATACGAGTGGTTTTTGGAAGAGGGCTTAAAAGAGGTATTTACAGATATATCACCAATAGAAGATTACACAGGGAATCTAATATTGGAATTTGTAGATTATTCTTTAGATGAAAAGCCTAAATACGACATAGAGGAATGTAAAGAAAGAGATACTACGTACTGCGCTCCTTTAAAAGTTAAGGTAAGACTTATAAACAAGGAAACAGGAGAAATAAAGGAACAGGAAGTTTTTATGGGAGATTTCCCACTGATGACAGATAGGGGAACATTCATAATAAATGGAGCAGAAAGAGTTATCGTATCACAATTAGTTAGATCTCCAGGAGTTTACTACTCTGAAGAAAGAGATAAAACAGGGAATAGGCTTGTGTCTTCAACTGTCATACCTAATAGAGGTGCATGGCTAGAATATGAAACGGATGCATCAGGAGTAATATCAGTTAGAGTTGATAGAACAAGAAAACAGCCTGTGACAGTTTTTTTAAGAGCTCTTGGAATAGGTACAGATGCAGAAATATTAGAGTTGATGGGCGATGATGAAAGATTAAGAGCTACATTAGAAAAAGACAATACTACAAATGTTGAAGAGGGTCTGATTGAAATATATAAGAAACTAAGACCAGGCGAACCTCCAACAGTAGAGAGTTCATCTTCATTATTAAATGCTTTATTCTTTGATCCAAAGAGATATGATTTGGCAAAAGTAGGTAGATATAAGTTCAATAAGAAATTGGCTCTTTGCTACAGAATAATGGATAAGGTTGCTTCAAGAGATATTATAAATGATGAAACTGGAGAGGTATTTGTAACAGCTGGTGAAAAAATATCACTAAAGGTTGCAAAAGAAATTCAGAACTCAGGTATAAACTCAGCATGGATATTTATAGATGACGAAAGAGAAATAAAAGTAATAGGAAATAACTTTGTAGATATTAAATCTCACATTGATTTTGACACATCTGACTTGGGAATAAAGGAAAAAGTACATTATCCAACACTAAAGGAAATTCTTGAAAAGTACGATGATGAAAATGAAATAAAAGAGGTAATAAAAGCAAATCAGAAGAGACTAGTACCTAAGCATATACTATTAGATGATATTATCGCATCTATTAGTTATGAGTTCGGACTTTTCTATGTAATAGATGGAAAAGAAAGAGTCGGGAACGTAGATGATATAGATCATCTAGGAAACAGAAGGATCAGATGTGTAGGAGAATTACTACAAAATCAGGTTCGTATAGGTTTTTCTAGAATGGAAAGAGTAATAAAAGAGAGAATGACTGTTCAAGATATGGAGACAATCACTCCTCAAGCACTAGTAAATATTAGACCAGTATCTGCAGCAATAAAAGAATTCTTCGGAAGTTCTCAGTTGTCACAGTTTATGGATCAGACGAATCCACTATCAGAACTAACACATAAGAGAAGATTATCAGCTCTAGGACCAGGTGGTCTTTCTAGAGAGAGAGCGGGATTTGAAGTGCGTGACGTTCATCATTCACATTACGGAAGAATGTGCCCTATAGAAACACCAGAAGGTCCAAATATAGGTCTAATAAACTCACTTTCAACTTATGCAAAAATAAACGAATATGGATTTATAGAATCTCCATACAGAAAATATGATAAAGATAAAAAGATTGTTACTGATGAAATTCACTACTTAACGGCAGATGAAGAGGATTTGTATGTAAGAGCTCAGGCAAATGAACCACTAGATGATGATGGTCACTTTGTAAATAATAGGGTAATTTGTAGAACTATCTTAGGTGCGGTTGAATTGGTGCCAGAGGATAAAGTAGATTATATGGATATTTCGCCAAAACAGGTTGTTTCTGTTGCCACAGCGATGATACCATTCCTAGAAAATGATGATGCCAACAGAGCTTTGATGGGATCAAACATGCAGAGACAGGCAGTTCCTCTAGTTAGAAGAGAGGCTCCTATCATTGGTACAGGAATAGAATACAGAGCGGCAAAAGATTCAGGTGCTGTTGTAGTTGCAAGAAACTCAGGAACAGTAGATAGAGTATCTGCTGATGAAATAGTAATAAAGAAAGACAATGGCGATAAAGATAGATACAAGTTGCTTAAGTTTAAAAGATCAAACTCAGGTACTTGTGTAAATCAAACTCCAATAGTACAAAAGGGCGAGAGAGTTGAGCTTGGAGATGTTATAGCAGATGGACCTGCAACAGATCTAGGCGAGATAGCACTTGGTAGAAACTGCTTGATTGCCTTCATGACATGGGAAGGTTACAACTACGAAGATGCCGTTTTGATAAATGAAAGATTGATTAAGGAAGATAGATTATCTACAATACATATAGAAGAGTACGAATGTGAAGCAAGGGATACAAAACTTGGACCTGAAGAAATCACAAGAGATATTCCTAATGTTGGGGATAATGCCATTAAAAACCTTGATGACAGAGGTATTATAAGAATAGGAGCTGAAGTTGATTCAGGTGATATTCTAGTAGGAAAAGTTACGCCTAAGGGTGAAACTGAACTTACAGCAGAAGAAAGACTTTTAAGGGCTATCTTTGGTGAAAAAGCTAGAGAGGTAAGAGATACATCACTAAAAGTTCCTCATGGAGAATCTGGTATAATAGTGGATATTAAAATATTTACAAGAGAAAATGGAGACGATCTATCTCCAGGTGTCAACGAGCTTGTTAGATGTTATATAGCAAAGAAGAGAAAGATCAAGGTCGGAGATAAGATGGCTGGTCGTCACGGTAACAAGGGTGTTATATCTAGGGTGTTACCTGAAGAGGATATGCCATTTATGGAAGACGGAACTCCAATGGATATAGTACTTAATCCACAGGGTATACCTTCTCGTATGAATATAGGTCAGGTATTGGAAGTTCATTTAGGTTTGGCAGCTAAGAAGCTAGGTTGGTATGTTGCAACTTCAGTATTTGATGGAGCTAATGAGTACGATATTATGGATGCTCTTGAAGAAGCTGGATATCCGAGAGAT
>JBDHVM010000176.1:0-3753 GCA_039809725.1 Peptostreptococcus sp. | reverse complement strand
TTTTACTTTAAATTTTTTGAAGATTTGGTTTATTGTTTCATCGTTTGACGTTCCCATTTCTTGCAAATTGGGTCTTGCTTTCTCATTGGCAGGGGAAACGTAAAAGTAGTATTAAGAAAACAAATTGAGCGATACAAAAAATTGTATCAGTAGCAAAAATACCAACCTTTTCATATCTTAACTGTTTTAAAAGTTTGAATACTATTATTTTTATTTTGAATTTTCACAAAATAAATTCCTTTGAGAAAATGACTTGTTGAAATTTCGTTTATTCCATCCGATAATTTTGAGTTATAAATTATTTTGCCTGTAATATCCATAATACTAATATATCCTTCGTTATTACTCGACACAAAAATATTCTCATTAAATGGATTTGGGAAAATTGTGATATCTTCTTTATCTTTTAGCGTATTGATACTTGCTGCAGTAGAATAATTACAAGGCAAAGATGTAGCCGACCACTCATCTGACACAAAAGACAAATCAGTATCAGAGTAACATCTTAACATCCGGAAATTATCTACTGCGTACTGTGCTAAATTATCTAATATTGGCATAAATTCGTAATAAAATCCTATTTTTTCGGTGTACGAATAATACCAAGGAAGAATTTCCATTCCATACTCTGCGAATTTATCTTCTTCAAGAATTTTAGTTGTAAACGTTTTCAGATTTTGGACGTTTGTTGTAATGTTTTCAACTTGGTATCTTGCGGATAATATTGTTTCTTTGTATAAAGGAAAATCATCCCCATATTTTTTATACACAAATGTAAATTCAACAATATCATTTATTGCCACATCAAAATCAAACAATAAATTAAATTGGTTTTGATGGTAATAATAGACTTTCCCTTGTTCTTGTTTAATGATATATTCTGCACTTATGGTATTTGAATTGTTACGATATTGTCTTAGAACACGACAATTTTTCTTGTCAATAATGATGTCTTCTTCTGAAACTACATTATTCAAATGACTATTTGCGATGTTCCCACCGGCACAGCAATTATAATACCATTTTGCGCCTATTGTCGCAAAATCCGTTTGGGCATTAACTGAGAAAACACCAATAAATAAAATCCACCAAAACAATATCTTTTTCATAATAATAATTTTTATAGCATTATTTTATAAGTATCAATTTTATTAGACTTATGGTTCAATATTTTTATCAAATAAACACCATTGGAGAAAGATGTAGTTGGGATAGTAACCTTTTGTTTGGAAGAGAATGTCTCATCGTAATACAATTTTCCTTCAATGCCGTAAATCGAAATTTTACTGTTTACATCATCTGTGAAAGCCACCTCTATGGCATCTCTTGTTACTGTCAGACTACAGCTTTTATCTGATGAGACTATCTGTAAATTTGCGAATAAATACTTGCACCCACATGGAAATGAAACATCTTCCCAGCCAAAAATTGCCTTTTTTTTGTAAAAAATATTTTTGTTCTGAAAGCAGTTAAGATACCCTGTTTCATGAGGATAGATCTTCCATACATCAGGACCAATACCTTCTATAAAAGTTAATGAATTGGTAGTTCCTCCTAAATTATAACTTATGCTAAGATGTTTAAGCTCATTCTTATAATAAACAGACTCTACGACAGCTTCGATAAATACATTTGGGAAAAAGAGAGTAAATACATCTCCTTTTTGCAAACTTATATCCGACAATAGATATTCCTTGTTATTTTTACTGTTAAACAGATATAGTTTCGAGGCATCTTCGCTTTCTCGGATATAATAACAACCGTAATAATCCTCCCAAGGATACTCAAAATAAGGAGTATAATTCATCCAATTTTCATTGGTTTCTTCTGCTTTATCCGCATCAAAATAACTTATGAATAAGCGTTTATATAAGATATTGTTAATCATAATATCCGTAGATGCTATTAAATCAGTAGAAACGGGACCCGCATCAGCAATGTGATAGTCTAAAAAAGACCATTTCACCACATCGCTATCAAGACAAGATTTGTATTGTTGTTGCGCATTACCATACATGCTACACATTAAAAGTATTGTCAAATAAAATATCTTTTTCATAATAATCCTTTTCTTTATTCTGTTAAAATCATTCGTTTCACATCCACCTCTTTGCCATCAGCAAGGAGCGCGTAGAGGTAAATGCCCGCTGTGAGTTCCGAACCGTGTACTGTTACACTGCCTTCGCCGCGAACCGACAAAGCAATCTGTCTCAACTGTTTGCCCTGCATATCGTAAATACACAGCAACGCCTGATTGACTTCGTTTGGGATATAGTAAGTTATCCGCGTAGATTGGGAAAAAGGATTGGGGGCATTTTGGTAAAGAGCAGTGGGTTGATTCTCCAAACTATTTGAATTGATAACCGGAGTATTGTTGTTTGAAGACGGAGTACTCTGTTTTATAATTGGGGTCTCATTATTCTCTCTTGTTGCTTCTACCTCTTTTCTTAATTCTTCAATCTGTGCTTGCTGCTCTTTCATTCCCTCTATCAACAACGCAATTAATTCGGTATAGGCAATGGCTTTTGTGCCATTTATCGAAGTACGGACTACTTCCGGAGCTACCCGCTCTACTTCCTGAGCCAATAAGCCGATATGATTCAGATTTTTATCCTCCTCTGTTATCTTATTTAAAATAGCAGTATCAAGTTTGGGTACATCCATTATTGCACCGCTTTTTTTACGGTTTTCATTTGGTTCTATTGTTTCCGTCTCTTGTAGTATAAGGTCTTTGTCTGATGAGTTCAAAGACAATTCATCTTTGTAACGATAAGTTACGCCACGCATTTTCAGAATTTTACCCAAAGAACCTGACATAGATTTAATATTTTGCTTTAGTATTGAGTCGGATGTTATCAAAATACCTTGCGTATATGCTTCTCCGTTACCTCTGATATAAAAATTATAATTACCGGAAGTTAACCCGATTGCAAATGTTAATTTTGTATTACTGTCCACCGCAGAATATATTCCCACAGATGAATTGTTGGTCGTCCGTAAAAATATTCCACTACTATTGTAGCCATAAGTATTCCGTGTAAAAATATTTAAAAGCCCTCCACTATATTCATTTAGATAGGGCTTTTCTCCGATATTTATGCCTGCATCACCGGTAAACGACATGGAATGATTCGGATAATGTGCCCAGCCGGATAGATAGGTGTGAGACTCGTCTGTGTTAACTTTAAACTTAGATTCGCCCCAAGTTTTATCGTAAACTTTAAAACCATTATTCTCCCCCTCTTCAATATTAACCTGAACTTTGCTATTGGAAATATTATTACCTCCTATAGCTACATTTCCATTATTAAACACTTTCAATTGCGCAAAAACAGTTGTTCCACACAATGCACAAAAAATCGAAATTAAAATAATTCGTTTCATAATAATAAATTTTTTGATAATTAAAAGATAACAAGGAAATTAAGATTAAAGTGAAAGTAAAGACACCGCCAAGCGACGGCTCTATTCGTCCGCCCTTGAGTTGATAGGAAGGCTTTGGAAGGGTGTAGGTGTTTTTGCATAGCCGATATTTACTGTATTTAATAAAAAATATGCTGCTTCAAAGTTAATAAAAATAAATGAATCATACAAGAATAATGTGAAACATAATAGTAGTAGGTGTAAAATCAACTATCTATTACGTTTTTCTCACCTTCTATTTTTAACTTCCTTTTTATACCAAAAGAAATATTGTCGTTGTGCCAATTTTTGCTCTTTGGTGGTCGCTGTGAAAACGGGCTGTAAAGTATA
>JBDHVM010000175.1:0-3767 GCA_039809725.1 Peptostreptococcus sp. | reverse complement strand
GATAAATTGAGAGAACTTGCATTTTCTGGCAAATTTAACGAGGCGATAGCTTTGTCGCTTGATAATACGATTTCTTTAGTATTGAGAAAAAAAGCACTTTTGCACTTACGAACTGTAGAGGCTAGAAATTATTACCTGCAAAAAATAAAGAGTCAAAATAAAAAATATGAAGAATCAAAAAAATAGAAGTACGAATTTAATGAGCAAGATAATTGATAGACTTGTATTAAATAGTGTTCCTGTGGAATATGCGTAAAAGAGATTAACCAATAAAAAGATAACAAATAGATAAAATATGTAAATGGTATGAAAGGATAAAAATTATGAGCGTTGAAGAAATGTTAAAAGAAATATATAATGCAATGAATGATAAGCTGGGTAAAGATATAACAATATTAAATATAGGAAAGGTTTCTAGTCTATGTGATTACTTTATTATAGCTTCAGGAACATCATCTAGGCAAGTAAAGGCTATTGCAGACAGTGTTGAGGACTCATTGACAAAGGTTGGTATAGAACCTAGAGGTAAAGAGGGTAGAGAAACACAAAGTTGGATATTATTGGACTATGGTGATATTATGGTTCATATTTTTGATGAAGAAAATAGAGGGTTCTATAATTTGGAAAAATTATGGAAAGATGCACCAGAGCTTAAAATTGAGTCAATTTAATGTACCCGCCACATACACTTTGTTTAGAGGTGGGGGACATCTTCGCTGAGTTATATTGTGTAATTTTTCAATATTTTGAGTGTGTAAATTATTTTTTGAAAGTGTTTTTATAAAACTGATATCAAATAAACAGAATTTTATGTTTATTTAAAATATTCATTGACATTGTTAATTGATATGTGGTAGTATTAGTCAAGAGTTTTTTAAAGGGCTATTTTTTAATACATGTAGTTATGTTATTTAAAACTTGGCACATGATTAATAATAAAAGTGTAACCGAAGTAGTAGATTTTGTGAAATTTGCAGAGAGTCGCCGTTGCTGGAAGGTGATAATTTTCAACTTTGAACTTGTCGGGTAAATTACATGACCGTAGTTGGTTTAAAAACTGGTCCGAGTGAGTTGATTTGTTCAACTAATTAGGGTGGTACCGCGAGAATTATCTCGTCCCTAAACATTATGTTTAGAGACGAGTTTTTTTATTTTGTAGAATAATTATTTTAGGAGGTTCTTATGAGCATTTACAATTTTAAGAAAATAGAGCAAAAGTGGCAGAAAACTTGGGAAGAAAATGGACAGTATAAGATGGATACAAGTGATTTGTCTAAACCGAAGTACTACTGTTTGGAGATGTTTCCTTACCCATCAGGGAAAATACATATGGGGCATGTTAGAAATTATTCAATAGGTGATGTAGTAGCTAGATTTAAGAAAATGGAAGGTTACAACGTACTTCATCCAATGGGATGGGATTCATTTGGTTTGCCTGCAGAAAATGCAGCTATCAAAAATGGTATTCATCCACATATTTGGACAATGTCAAATATTGAAGAGATGAAAGAACAGTTAAAGTTGTTGGGACTAAGCTACGATTGGGATAAAGAGGTTGCAACATCTACGCCAGAGTACTACAAGTGGACTCAGAAAATTTTCTTAAAGTTTTTAGAACAAGGTTTAGCGTATAAGAAAAATTCATACGTGAACTGGTGTACTTCATGTGAAACTGTACTTGCAAATGAGCAGGTAGTTCAGGGTGAATGTGAAAGATGTGGATCTCATGTAGAGAAAAAAGAGTTGGAGCAATGGTATTTTAAGACTACTGATTTTAGTGATGAATTACTAGAAGATTTAGATAAACTTGAAGGTTGGCCTGAAAAAGTTAGATTGATGCAAAAAAACTGGATAGGTAAGAGTTTTGGAGCAAATGTAACATTTAAGATTGATGGAGAAGATAAAGATATAACTGTATACACAACTAGACCTGATACAATATATGGTAGTACGTTTATGGTTCTTGCTCCTGAGTCAGAATTGGCTGCGGAGTTAGTCAAAGGAACAGAGTATGAGTCTGTTTTAAATGAGTTTATAATAAAAATGCATGCTATGACTCAGATCGAAAGAGAATCTCTTGACTTGGAAAAAGAAGGGGCATACATAGGCAAAGATGTAATTAATCCACTTACAAATAAATCAATGCCAATATGGATTGCAAACTATGTTCTTGCAGATTATGGAACAGGCGCAGTAATGGGAGTTGCTGCTCACGATGATAGAGATAATGACTTTGCAACAAAGTATAATCTTGAAATAGTGCCAGTTATAGATGAGAATGATATAATGATAAATTCTGATGAATTTAATGGAATGAACAAAGATGAAGCCTTCGACTCGATTATTGAAAAGCTTGAGAGACTTGGAAGGGGTAACAAGACAACTAACTACAGACTAAGAGATTGGCTGATTTCTAGACAGAGATATTGGGGCTGCCCTATACCAGTTGTTTATTGCGATGACTGTGGCATTGTTCCAGTACCTGAATCTGATCTTCCAGTTTTATTACCTACTGATGTTGAGTTTACAGGCAAGGGAGAATCACCTCTTACTACTTCTGAATCATTTAAAAATTGCTCTTGTCCAAAGTGCGGAAAAATGGGAAGAAGAGAAGTTGATACTATGGATACATTTGTAGATTCTTCATGGTATTTTATGAGATATGTAGATAATAAAAATGAAGAGGAAGCATTTGATACAGATTTGGTAAATAATTGGTTGCCAGTAGACCAGTATATAGGTGGAGTTGAGCATGCTATACTTCATTTGTTGTACGCTAGATGGTTTACAAAAGCTTTTAACAAAATGGGGTGGACTAATTGTACTGAACCGTTTGAAAATCTGTTGACTCAGGGAATGGTATTGATGGATGGATCTAAAATGTCTAAGTCAAAAGGAAATACAGTGTCACCAATAGAAATAATAGATGAATATGGAGCAGATACTGCTAGATTGTTTATATTATTTGCTGCCCCTCCTGAAAGAGATCTTGACTGGTCTGAACAAGGTGTTGAAGGATGCTTCAAGTTTTTAAATAGAGTATATAGACTTGTAGACGAACTTGCTGAATTTACAAAGTCAGATTCAGAGCTTGGTGAAGTATCAAAAGAAGACAAGGATATGAGAGCAAAGATACACTCAACTTTGAAGAAAGTAACAGATGATTTGAGCAAAAAATTCGGATTCAACACAGCAATTGCTGCACTTATGGAGTTGATAAATGATTTATATAAGTACAAAGAATTAGATAATAAAAACAGTGTTATAGTAAAAGAGGCGTTAGAGACAGTTGTAATAATCCTTTCACCTTTTGCACCTCATCTAGGTGAAGAACTTTGGTCTATGATAGGAAAAGAAGGAAGTATATTTGATATTGCATGGCCTAAGTACGATGAAGATGCACTTGTTATGGATGAAATTGAGATAGTTGTACAAGTAAATGGAAAAGTGAGAAGTAAAATTGTAGTGCCAACTGATATTAGTCCTGAGGAAATGAAGTCTATGTCAATGAATGATGAAAAGATAAAAGAATTTATTGGGGACGGAGAAGTGTTAAAGGTTATTGCTATACCTGGTAAACTTGTCAATATAGTAATAAAGTAAATGGTGAAAGTATTAAGTAAGCCATATGAAAAAATAAGTATAAAAATATGCATTTAAGATGTTGTAAAAGAGTCTAAAGTGTGTTAATATATTTTTGTGAAAAGAATATATTAAATATGATTATAAGGGTTATTGCGTTTGCGATGCCCTTTTTGGTGTGAAAA
>JBDHVM010000174.1:0-3781 GCA_039809725.1 Peptostreptococcus sp. | reverse complement strand
TGACTTTCTGCGGCAGGTGTACAAAGGTGTGATTCCTGGCTACCACATGAACAAAACCCACTGGAACACGATTATTATTGGCGGCGATGTACCGGATGAAGAAATCAGGCGGCAGATTGGGATGAGCTATGACCTCGTAAAGCCCAAGGCGCAAAAAAGAAGGAGTCTAACAGATGAAGTTTGAAGGAGTATGTATCGCAGTAAAGGATATTAAGCTTTCCACGGCGTTTTATCAGGAGCTGTTTGGTCTTGAAGTGTTTCAGGATAACGGAATCAATATTTCCTTCGGCGCGCTGTCCTTGCAACAAGATTTTGATTGGCTCATAGGCCTTCCTAAAGAAAAAATTATCCGTGAACCGCACAATATGGAACTGTATTTCGAGGAAGAAGCCTTTGATGATTTCATTGAAATCCTCAAACAACGCGGCGATATCGAATATTTGGAGGATACCTTGCCAGAGTGTGCGAAGGCCATAAATGGCCGCAAATTTAGAGACTTGGGCAACGGAGTGAAAGAAGCCCCCTGGGGACAACGCTCTGTTAAGTTTTATGATCCTGACGGACATATCATTGAGGTCGGCGAAAACTTGAAGATGGTTGTGCGCCGCTTTCTTTATTCGGGAATGTCGATGGAGGAAACATCAAAGCGCATGGATGTTTCAGTTTCCGATTTAGAAGTGCTTTTGCACAGTTAATTGGATATAGGTTGCCAAAGGAAGTGAGACAATGCCCCTAAACATCATCCGTCAGGATATCACAAAACTAAAAGTCGATGCTATTGTCAACGCCGCCAACACAAATCTCCAAATGGGTGGTGGTGTTTGTGGTGCAATTTTTCAGGCGGCGGGAGCCGACAGACTGCAATCGGCCTGTAACGCCCTTGCGCCGATAAAAACAGGTGAAGCGGTTATCACACAGGGGTTTAACCTGCCCGCCAAGTACATCATCCACACGGCAGGCCCAGTGTGGCGCGGTGGGTCGAAGGGCGAGGAAGCCGAGCTTCGTTCTTGCTACATAAATAGTCTGAACCTCGCCGCCAAACATAAGTGCGAAAGCATTGCCTTTCCTCTCATTTCCAGCGGCATTTATGGCTATCCCAAGCAGGAAGCCCTATATAAATATGAAAGCATAACATCAGGCAAAACAATGCCATCTACAATAATACCTCCAACTGCTACGAAAGAAGATGATGGAACGACAATAACACCTTCTGCACCGACGCAGACAGAGTACAATGTTGCAGGAGGAAAGTGGAAATTCATAGGTTGGGAACCATCGACTCAGAAAATAAGTGGAAAAGCAATAGAGTTTGTTGGTAAGTGGGAATTTATTGCAATTAGCAGTGGTGGCTCAGGAAGTGGTGGCTCAGGCGGAGGTAATTCTATACGTGCGACTGCAGTACTTGCCAATGGAGAAAAATACACTGATGTACTTACAGCTACTGTTCTTGCAAATGAAAGAAAGTGCCCAATACTACTGACTGAAACTGATAATATTACAAAAGAAACTCTTGATGAATTGCATAGAAGAGGTATAGGAGATGTAATAATATCAGGTGGTACAGATTCTGTATCTAAGAAAGTAGTAGACCAACTAAAAGGGTTCAATGTAGTAAGATATAGTGGTGCTGACAGATATGGTACTGCAAGGGAAATAGGGAATCAAGTGAGAAAGCTTACTGGAAACCTGAAAGAATCTGTGCTTGTTGATGGAACTAATTTCCCAGATGTAATCACTATTTCCGCTCTAGCGACTCAGAGAAGAGTCCCAATATTAGTTACAAATCCTTCGAAGCTTACAAAAACTACAGAAAATACAGTTAAAGATTGGAAGTTAAGTAAAGTTACGATAGGTGGACAGATAAGTTCAGTATCTCAAGATGTTGAAAAATCTGTGAGAATAGCAGTAAATTCAGTTGATAGGATAGGTGGAGCAGATAGATATGAGACAGCATCACTGATTGGAAAAGAAGTTAGAAAGCTTACTGGAAACTTGAAAGAAATGATATTAGTGGATGGGACAAACTTCCCAGACGGCATAACAGTAAACAGTTTGGCAGCTAAATTTAAAGCACCTATTCATTTAACTAAACCTTCTGTACTAACATCAATAACAGCTAATGATATTTCAAGTTGGGAAATCAATAGTATATTGGTAGCGGGAGGAACAAGTTCAGTATCAAACAATATTTATGACAACTTAAAGGTTAAAAATAAAGAAAGAATATCTGGGGCGAATAGATATAGCACAGCTGTAAAAATTTCTCAAAGATTGGATTTGAGTTTACCGATTGGAATGAAATAACAAACAACAATTGGTAAAGTGTAGATATATCAAAAGACAAACAATAAATTGCCTTTGAATAATTATTGCAAGAGAAATAATATTTAAAGATATTAAGACCGTTCATATTGAACGGTCTTTTTTATTGTAAAAGATATAAAAAGATACAGTAGATGTAAATTAAACAGTAGAATAATATTTGATATAAATGTTTTTTATGGAATTTTTAGATCAACTAAAATTGCTAAATACTTTTTAACTAGAGTATGATCCCTATCGTGTTGAATATATTGACAATAATTTTACCTAATAGTAAAATGAGAACAAGAAAATATTCAAAATTGAAGGTGAGTTTTGGTTTGTGAATAAGGAGGTTTTATGATAAAAGCAGTGATTTTTGATATGGATGGTTTGATGTTTGACACAGAAAGATTAGCAGCAAAAGCGTTAATTGAAGCGGCTAATGAGCAAGGTATTGATATGAACTTTGAAGAAACTCAACTTTCTTTGGGTTATACTAGAAATGCTATGTATGATTTGTATAAAGAGTATTATAAGGATATAAAAGATGTTGATACGGGGAAGATGGTAGATCGTGGCTATGAAATAATGGAAGAGGTCTTATTTAGTGCTGGTCCTGAAAAAATGCCATTTATTGAGGAGTTATTAGTGTATTTAAGAGAAAATAACTACAAGATTGCGGTTGCGTCATCATCTGATATTGTTCATATAGAAAATAATTTGGAGAAAACAAACTTAAGGGGGTTTATCGATATTGTTGCGAGTGGAGAAGAAGTTGAAAATAGTAAGCCTGAACCAGATGTATTTTTATTAGCGGCAAAAAGGTTGGGTGTAGAAGCTAAAAATTGTGTTGTTTTAGAGGATTCTAAGTTTGGTATTATGGCTGCAAACTCGGCCGATATGGCGTCTATTATGATACCAGATACATTTTCGCCTGATGAAATAACTAAAAAATTGTCATATAAAATTGTTGGTAATTTGTGGGATGTTGTTTCTATATTGGAAAATGAGCTAAATGTTTAAGATTGGATAGTGAAGATAAAGTGCAGTTAAATTAAAACTGAAGCAAATGGAAGACGTGTAGTTGTATTAAAACAAATAATAGTATAGAAAAAAGTGTGGTTGTATTACAACTAATATACACTTAAAAAGTGCAATATCCATAGTGTTATGCTAAATTGGATATTGCACTTTTTTATATTAGTTAATTCATTTGTTGGATAAATTATTCAACCGTTACTGATTTTGCAAGGTTTCTTGGCTTATCTACATCAAGTCCTTTTTTTGTAGATACCATTAGGGCTAACAACTGCATAGGAACAACTGCAATAATTGGTGAAAGTAGATCATCGCTATCTGGTATATAGATAACGCTTTTAGAAACTTTTTCTACTGCTTTGTTGTGTTGTTGTGCGATTGCGATTACATTAGCACCTCTTGCACGAACCTCTTCCATGTTAGAAACCATTTTTTCAAA
>JBDHVM010000173.1:0-3806 GCA_039809725.1 Peptostreptococcus sp. | reverse complement strand
TGTCCTTCTCCTGGAATATAAGCAGATACTTCTATTCCGTTTGTTAATCTAACTCTGGCAACTTTTCTAAGAGCAGAGTTTGGTTTTTTAGGTGTAACTGTCTTTACAGAAGTACAAACACCTCTTTTTTGTGGAGCACTCAAATCAGTTGCCTTCTTATATAAAGAATTGTAACCTTTTTGTAGTGCTGGAGCAGTAGATTTTTTCTCTACAGCTTTTCTACTCTTACGAACTAATTGGTTGATTGTTGGCATCAACTGCACCTCCTTCTTTTAAAATTTTCGATCATAATCAGTAATCGCCAACCGTACCAATATGCACTGCATATTGATTAATTGTTTTGATGCTTTTAGTGTTTCACTAAAAAATGTAACCTATATATTTAAAGATTACATACCTTTATATTTTATCACCTGACATTAGGTGTGTCAATTGTTTTTATTATTGTTTTTCTTATTTTTTTGCTTTTTTATTTACGGATGTTTTTTTGCTTTTTTCTCGTACTTTTTTTCTCGTGTTTTTTTATTTTTCTCATTTATTTTTATTACTTGGGGCAGAAAAATCTCCTGAAAATAAAAATTACAAACTCCATTTTATTGGTTTTTTAAAAGGGTTGATAGCAATGAGCATAATAGCTATTATTTTTTCTATAATATCTTACTTATATTCTTAAATTCCTATAGATTATATACAACTAATTGTGTATACTGATTAATAGCGATACAATCTTAAATATAGTGATATTTTTATATTATATAATGATATTTTTATTTTGTTATACCTTATCTTATATTATTAACATATTCGTATAACTCTAATATATTATAACTCGGCGAAGATGTCCCACTCCTCTAAACAAAGTGTAGGTGGCGGGTACATTTTGGATCTTCAGGCGGTGAGCAAATCTCGCATCGTTGAAACGCTTATGTCGAATTTTTAGCTAGAGCTAAAAATTCCTTGAGATTTGTCTTTTTATAACACTGTCATATCAAAATTATACGCTTGGCGTAAATACCAAGCGCATAATACGCGTATTTTTCAATGAATTTCACAAATAATTATACCATAATACAGGAGGTTTGGCATGGATTTTAAGAACGAAAAAAATCTAATTATTCTAATGGCTTTTATCACCATTTCATTTGTGGCATCATTATCTTTTTTATTTGTTACAACCGTAAGTGGAGATAATATTACAAAGGAAGAAATATCTACCTTAAAAAAAGTCAGTTTCGTCGGAGTTGGAGATAATCTTATTCACGACTCTATCTATAATGCAGCGGATAGACGGGATGGACTCTTTAGAGATGGAAAGTACAATTTCAACACATTATATCAAAATATAAAAGACGATATTTCCAAATACGACCTTAGATACATCAATCAAGAATCAATTATAGCAGGTGATAAATTTGGAATAGGTACATACCCAAAATTTAATACTCCAGAATCAATGATACCAGCACTTAAAAATGCTGGATTTAATGTTGTAAATCTTGCAAATAACCACTCTCTTGATAGAGGTGTAAACGGCATAAAAAATTCTTTAGCTATTTGGAAAAAATCTGGTATCTATCATACTGGTTTGTACTCTTCAAAAGAAGATAGAGAACGCCCTCTTATAATAGAAAAAAATGGAATCAAAATTGCACTATTATCATATACTTTTGGCACGAATGGACTATCTCCTGATCAGGATTTTAGGGTATCGTATTTAAACGAAAAAAGCGTAACAAATGATGTGGCTCGTGTAAAGCCGCTTTGCGACTTTATTGTAGTATCTGCACACTGGGGTGAAGAAGGAATACAATCTCTGGATGGTTTTCAGACAAAATACTCCAAGCTTTTTAACGAATTGGGTGTAGACGTTGTGCTTGGTGCTCATGTTCACAAGATACAAAAAGTTGAGTGGTTAACTAATAAAGAAAACAAAAAGACGCTTGTATATTTCGGTTTGGGAAATTTTGTACATAATATGCTTGGCGCAAACACTTACTTAGAGGGAATGGGTTCTTGGACATTCGTAAAAGATGGAGATAAAAAATATATTGAAAATGCAAAATTTACCCCACTTGTTTTCCATCTAGAAAGCAATCAATATGGACTTGATGGTTCGGTTTATAGACTCGATAAATACCCTCTTGAACTTGCAAAAAAGCATATAACGATGTATAACGGAGCACCTTATATACTGCAAAACTTTAAAAATATGGTAAGAAACCTAGTACCTAAAGAAATGATAGATATGAATTAATAAGAAATATACAAAAAACTCATTTATATGATATTATATATTTATTATAACAAGACAAATCTCAAGGAATTTTTAGCTCTAGCTAAAAATTTGACATAAGCGTTTCAACGAGGTATGTTCTTCACCGAGTTATAACAAGACAAACCTCAAGGAATTTTTAGCTCTGGCTAAAAATTCGACATAAGCGTTTCAACGAGGCGTGTTCTTCGCCGAGTTATAACAAGACAAACCTCAAGGAATTTTTAGCTCTAGCTAAAAATTTGACATAAGCGTTTCAACGAGGTATGTTCTTCACCGAGTTATAACAAGACAAACCTCAAGGAATTTTTAGCTCTAGCTAAAAATTTGACATAAGCGTTTCAACGAGGCGTGTTCTTCGCCGAGTTATATAAAAGTATGTTGAATAGGAGAAAATCATATGACATTAAATGATAGAATAAATAAATTTGCAGAACTTGCAATAAAAACAGGTATAAATGTTCAAAAAGGAGAAACTGTACTTATAAGAACTGATATCTCTTCTTATGACTTTGCAAGAAGATGTGTCGACGAGGCATACAAAGCTGGTGCAAAGCACGTATACGTTGAGTATTCAGACGAATATATCACAAGAAAAAAATATATGGACGCCCCTAGTGAAGCCTTTGATGAATATCCTCAGTGGCAATCAGATAAATATACACAAATAGCAAAAGAGGGCGGTTCATTTCTTTCGATTGTTTCAAACGATCCAGACCTAATGAAAGGTGTCGATCCAGATAGAATAGGAAGATTTCAAAAAGTAGCTGGAGGATATCTAAAAGAGTGGAGATCTTATACGCTTTCAGATAAAGTGAAATGGTCAATAGTAGCAGTCCCTTCTCTAGCGTGGGCAAAAAGAGTTCACCCTGAACTTTCAGCCGAAGATGCTATTAAAGAACTTTGGGAAAATATACTAGACTGCTCTAGAATAACAGATGACCCAATTTTAGAATGGGATAATCATAACAAAAACTTAAAAGAAAAAACAAAATTTATGAATGACATGGATTTTAAAGAACTTAGATATAAATCATCAAAAACAGACCTGGTAATTGGTCTTCCAGAAGGACATAAATGGGTAAGCGGTGCATCTTCAGATCCAAGTGGAACTCCTTTTAATCCAAATATTCCTACCGAGGAAGTTTTTGGAATGCCACACAAATATAAAGTAGATGGAACTGTTTATAGCACAAAACCTCTGGTTTATGCTGGTAGTCTAATAGATAATTTTTGGATCAAATTCAAGGAAGGAAAAATAGTAGAATTTGATGCCGAGGTTGGAAAAGAAAACCTAAAATTACTTGTAGAAACTGATGAAGGTTCTTGTAGATTAGGAGAGGTCGCTCTTGTACCTTACAGCTCACCTATATCAGATAAAAATATCATCTTCTACACTACTCTATTTGATGAAAATGCATCTTGCCACCTTGCAATAGGTGCGGCTTATAGCTCTTGCATAAAAAATGGAGACCAGTTTACAGAAGAGGAAAAAGACTCAATAGGTATGAATGTGAGTATGACACACGTCGAC
>JBDHVM010000172.1:0-3816 GCA_039809725.1 Peptostreptococcus sp. | reverse complement strand
TACACTCAAAAAAGTTTTTATAAAAATGGTGTTTTAGTTACAAGGGAATATTGGAAAGGCAGTAGTGGAAATTATATAACACATATAGGTACTTTTAATACTAAAGGGACGAATTGGACTAAAGTTGTTTTTTATTATAATGCAAACAAAGATATAAAGGATATTGTGAATTATACTGGTCTAGACCCAAATACTAGAACTAATTTGACACATTATAATGAGGACGGCGAAAAACAGCACTATTTAAAATATGATGCAAAGGGTAACTGGGAAAGGTTTATATATTACAAAGATGAGATAGTATCGAGAGAAACACTATATTACGCAGGAACAAAGCAACTACAATGGGAAATAACTTATCAGTCAACTAGTGAAGCGACTAGTCCAAAAGTAGACCAAAGAGATATACTAACATATTTTGATAAAGAAGGAAAAATAACAAGAAAAATTAGATACTACAATAATTCTGATAAATTTCGTTGGGACATTAATTATACTAATGGTGATAAAAGCACTGTGAAATTATATAATCAAAATAATGAAATTGAGAAAGAATATAAATACGATGAGGTAGATGGTGTTTTAGATAAAAAACTTTCTTCTGAATATAATGATTTTGAAGATGGAGCTACTTATGAAAATGTATTTGATGACGCTCTTTTGGATTATCTAAAAAAAGAAATAAAAATTGAAGCAGAGCAAAAAGTATATTTGGAAGATTTTAAATTGATAACAGATATCAGCATTATACATACAAAGCAAGAAGAGAATATAGATAATGAAAATATCTCACAAGAAATTATTGTTGAGTCTCTTAAGGGAATTGAGTTTTTAAATGAGTTAGTAAACCTTACAATAAACAATTCATTAATAAAGGAAATTGATGATAATATTGAGTATTTAACTAAACTAGAGAAGTTAAATCTATCTAAGAATGAAATATCAGATATTTCTGGTAAACTAAATAAACTAAGCAATCTTCAAGTTATTGATTTAAGTGATAATGATATAGAGACAACAGGTAATTATTTGAGTAATTTACAAAATTTAAAGAGTATAGATTTTGAAAGAAATAACATTAATTTCATTTCAAAAGATATTATTAAATTGAATAAAGAGAATGCACTTGAAACAGTTTACTTTACAGTAAATAGAGTCGGTAATGTGGATACGGATATTGAAAATTTAGATGAATTGAGAAACAATAATTTTATTTATTTTTCCCAAGAAAAAAAATATCAGTTACAAAATAATCAAGATACAAATGTATTTATAAATGATAATGAAGTTTATTTAGATGATGAAATACTATCAAGTCATATTAATAAAATTATAAAAAAATATGGTAATTCAAGTGAAACAAAAATAAATCTTGAGTTAGGATATTTATCAAAAGATATAGATTTTAATTTGACAACAAATTCAGATGAAAAGTTAGTAAATGATGCAAAAATACATTATGAAAAGTCAAAAAAGAAATTAGATTCAACAAAAAAAGTTATTTTCAATAATGAAGATTTTTCAGAGAATGGTTCCTACTTGCTTAAAATTGATGTTGAAATAGGAAATATTGTTATTAATGGAGAGACATATATAAGAAAACATGAAATTACAAGAACTGAGTTTGAAGATAAACTAAACTATGAACCATCCACAGATGAAGAAAAAGAAGATATGGAAACGTTAGCAGACTTAGCAAAAACTGAAACTGGTGATGATCTACCTATACAAATAGACGAAAATGACAACGTGCAATTATCTGAAGAATTTGAAGAAAGTGAAAATGATAAAACAAATATTGAGATAGATAAAAAAATAGAACAAACTATTAAAGAAGATAATGAAGATGATACTAGTCCTGAACTACGATCAATCACAGGAGCTCAATGGAAAAAGAAAAAAATAGGCAAATTCCCGGGAAGTCCTGGAGATATTTTAGTTAATGATGGTAAACTAGCTACAAAAGGGGTAAACCCTCCTTTTAGGATTGGACATTCAGCTTTAGTCAGAGGAAAAAGTACTAAAAAAAGGCAACTTTATGTTCAAACAACTGAATCAAATAGTGAGGGAGTAAGAAATAAAAATAGTAAAGTAAGTACTTACTGGTCTCCGATTAAGAAAAATTCAAGAAACATTTATGCAGTAAGAGTAAAGAAAACCAATAAAAAAGATAGAAGTAAGGCGTTAAAGTGGGCACAGAAACAGGTTGGAAAGCCTTATAATATAGATTTCTATAATATGAATACTACTAAAAAGTTTTACTGCTCACAATTGGTTTATCACAGTTATATAAAAACTAAAAAAATAAATTTAGATACTGCGGAGTACAACTTTAAACAAGTAAAAAAATGTAAGCCTAGACTTTTTGGAAAAATAAAGTGCGAGAAGTTAAAAAAACCAATTTACTGGAAAGCTATACATCCTATGGAAATTGTTAAAAGTAGTAAAACAAAACTAACCTATTTGAGGAGATATTAATGAAAAATATAAAAAAGACAACACTACTCTTTTCATTACTGTTTTTAATTGTAGGTTGTAAATCTTCTAATGAGATTAATATGGAAAATTACAATATTGCTTACCTGTATGACTCTTATTCTGATTTTAATTCTCAATTATTTTTAGAAGGTTCTGGACAAAAAAATAGAATAGTAAAAATTAATAAGAGCAAGTATTTAGGAAATGATATCTCAATTGTATATAATAAAAAAACAAATTCTATATATTCTTTTTTTGACAGTAGTTATAAAAATGGTTGTGATTCTGATATCATTGAAACGAATTTAGAAAATTTTGATAACAAAATAATTGATTGGAATGACTGGGGTAAGAAGTGTACTATTTCTAGCTATACCAGTAATGGTGATTACCTTTATGCTTCAGATACAATAAATGGTGAGGGAAATTTACTAAGAGTTAATTTAGAAACTGGCAAAAAGAAACAAAAAAAAATAAAAAAGGGAACACCAGTTTATTCACAAATAATAGCGAAAGACTATAATTTATTCGTTATATATTATAATAGTTAACTTGATATTGAAAACCAAAATACTAGTGAACCTAGTTATAAATTGTATACGACTGACTTTAATAAAAAAAATAAAACAATTAAACTAGATTATAAAAGGGAGTCAGTAAGTAATATTGGTATTAATAATAATATTGTATATATAACAACAAAATCAAAAAGTAAAAATAATGTTTTTAAACTTTACAGTTATGATATAAGCAGTGAAAAATTAACATATATCAAAAGAAATAGTAGTGATTATTTTATAGTAGAAAAAGATAAAATATATAGCATAAGTGATAGCGAAATTGAAATATATAATATATTAAATAAGGGAAAAAAATCAATTAAGCTAGAGATGAGTAAGGTTAAAAGTAAACTTTTAGCCAACCAAGCAATAATTAAAGGTGAAAATATACATATCTACTATTATGAAGCCGATCCAGATGAGGATTATTATTTACCCAGAAAGTATGAAGATGGGAAAAACACAGACTGTGAAATTGGATATATAAAAGTATACAATCTAATAACAGGAAAACTAGAAAAAACAGAGAATCCATATGATGATAAATTTAAATCTGGTGGTAGGTGTTTTGCATCTTTTGTAAATATAGATAATAGTTAATAAAAAGGCAAGTATTTACTTGTCTTTTTATTTTGTATCTAACTAAAATTACTATAAGGCTAAAATGTTGAAAAAATTAGTCTACTTTCTTGACATAACACCAGCTTGACCATTATTTACGATTGTATTATGGAATGTTACATTTTTAAAATGAACTTTTGCACCTTTATCAATCGTA
>JBDHVM010000171.1:0-3833 GCA_039809725.1 Peptostreptococcus sp. | reverse complement strand
ATACCCGTCTTTAGAAGTTAACACCATAAATCTTTAGGAACAAAATTAATATATATCCCCCAAAAATGCTTTAAAATAAAGCTTTTTTTATTGTAAAAAATACTTGCAAAAAAATATTTTTTATGTTATAATAATGGCGTTAGTAGCGTTATTATAAGGAGGGTGTTTCAATGGCATATTATCTAAAAAAGACGAAATTGAAAGGTCGAACTTATCTCTCTATTGATGAGAGCTTTTACAGTCACGATAAGAAGGGAACTGCCCATAAGTGTTTCAAATCTCTTGGCTCGGTTGAAACACTTATGAAAAATGGCATCGAAGATCCTATTTCCCATTTTCAAAAGGAAGTTGATAACCTAAATCGGGAAAAATCTTCAGCAGGTGTCAGAAAGATATCTGATAAGTCTCCTAATTTGTATTTGGGATATTTTCCTTTAAAATCTATTTTAGATAAGCTTTACATAAAAAAATATGTAGATTATTTCAAACTTACAAATAATTTTGAATATGACCTGTATGAACTGCTCTCTTCTCTTGTTTATGCCAGAGCTGTCCATCCCTGCAGTAAAAACAGGACTTTTCATGAAGTGCTTCCCGAGCTTTATGGATCTGTAAGCTATTCTTACGACCAAATGATGGACGGATTATCCTTTCTCGGAAATGATTATGAAAAGTTTATAGAGATATTTACTGTACAGACAAACAAGGTTTTTGGATTAGATGTTTCTAAATCCTATTTTGATTGTACTAACTTTTACTTTGAGATTGACAGAGAGGATGATTTTAGAAGAAAGGGTCCCAGCAAAGAAAACAGGAGAGACCCCATTGTTGGTCTTGGATTATTGCTGGATTGTAACCAAATCCCTATTGGAATGAAAATGTATCCGGGCAATGAATCAGAAAAGCCTATTTTAAGAGATGTCATAGACCGATTAAAATTGCAAAATAATGTTACCGGGAGAACCATCCATGTGGCCGACAAAGGACTTAATTGTGCCCAAAACATTGCTTTCTCAAAACAGAATGGAGATGGATATTTGTTTTCAAAATCTGTAAAAGGGCTTTCGGAGAAAGAAATTGTATGGGTTCTGTTAGAGCAAGATTTCAAAGAGGTCAAAGGTCCTGACAACAAGGTTTTATATCGCTACAAATCCTGCATTGATACTTTTCCTTACACAATAGAACACAATGGAAAAAAAGTGACTATAAAGCTCACAGAAAAAAGACTTCTGACATATAATCCTACTCTCGCTTCAAAAAAACGGTATGAAATTAACCGAATGGTTGAAAAGGCAAAGTCATTGACGGCCTCTCAGGCAAAAAGAACTGACTATGGTGAAACCGGAAAATATGTGAATTTCACAGACGAAGAAGGAAAGAAGGCAAAAGTAACAATCAATCAAGACGCTATTGATAAGGACTTAAAGTTTGCCGGATATAATCTTTTAGTAACATCAGAAACAGATATGTCTGATATTGATATGTATAATACTTACCATAACCTTTGGCGAATTGAAGAATCCTTCAAAATCATGAAATCAGATTTAGATGCTAGACCGGTATTTGTTCAAAAAGAAGAAACAATAAAAGGTCACTTCCTAATCTGCTATCTCACAGTATTGATAGAACGAATTTTTCAGTTTAAAGTCTTGAATAATAAATATTCAACCAATGAAATCTTTCATTTTATCAAAGATTTTAAGGTAACAAAGGCTGAAACTAAATATATCAATACCACAACTTCTTCTGATTTTATCAATGACTTGTCAGAAATGTTCAAGCTTCCATTGACTAATTATTTTTTGACTGAAACACAAATAAGATCAATTCTTAATCATAAACTTTAAATTATAGTAATCAAAAAGCTGCTGCACAATTTGCATCAGCTTTTATTTAAGAGTTATCGCCATTTTTTAATGTCTGATACCAAAGTCAGGTATCATGTCAACTACGTTTCGTAGTAAGAAACTGGAAAAAATGTCCGAAGAGTAGTTATTATACTTACATACTATACGCTTTTTCTTGAAATATCCTCCAAAAAATCCCGTTGCTCTATATTTTACAACAATTCTCCATATTTATTAATATATATTTTCTTAATTACTTGAATCAATAATACATATGATATAACTGTCACTGCCAGCCACGGAAAGTAAATAACAGGCAGCGATGTCATTTCAAGATATCCTCCTATGGGAGTAAATGGTAAAATTGTTCCTAAAATAACTGCAAGCACTGTAAACAGCAAAACTGCCGCAGATGGACGGCTTTGAATAAATGGTATCCTTTCTGTTCGCATCATATGGATTATGATAGTTTGTGTCCACAAGCTTTCTACAAACCATCCTGCATTGAACAGTATCATAAAATCGGCCTGCTGTGCTGCTGAAAGTGTATAATATTTTCCGCCAAGGACGTGAGGGCATATAATATAAAATAAAATTAAATACATTATAATATCAAAAACCGAGCTTGCAGGTCCGAACCATTTCATAAACCTGCTGATTGAAAAAGCATCCCATTTCCTCGGCTTTAAAATATAATCCTTATCTACATTATCCCACGGCATTGATATACAGGAAATATCATATATCAAATTTAAAGCAAGTATTTGAATAGGAAGCATCGGCAGAAACGGTAAAAATATACTTGCAGATAAAATTGAAAAGATATTGCCGAAATTAGAGCTTGCTGTCAGCTTTATATATTTTATAATGTTGCCAAAGGTTTTTCTTCCTTCAATAACACCCTCTTCAAGTACCATCAGATCCTTTTCCAAAAGTATAATATCTGCAGATTCCTTTGCAATATCAACAGCATTGTCAACTGATATACTTACATCAGCTTCTCTCATTGCCGGAGCATCGTTTATCCCGTCTCCCAAAAATCCGACAGTATGACCGTTACTGCGAAGCATCTTGACGATTCTCAATTTTTGCTGCGGTGAAAGCTTGGCAAATACACTTGTAGTTTCTGCTATTTCCTTCAAATGCTCATCGCTCATATCATCCAAATTCGTGCCGAGAACTATATTGTCTATCGGCAGACCAACGCTCTTACATATATAACGAGTAACAGTATCATTGTCTCCTGTTAAAATCTTTACTGCAACACCACATTCATTCAGCGCCTTTATCGCGGAAGAGGCAGTTTCCTTCGGAGGATCAAGAAATGCCAGAAATCCCATTAAAACCATATCAGATTCATCCTTTGCAGAAAAAATTCCTTCGGCAGATGGATTTGTTTTTTGTGCAACTGCAATAACTCTCATACCATCGCTGTTATATTTTGATACCAATGCAAATATCTCATTTCGTATCTCATCTGTAAGCTCAAGTATCTCATCATTGTATTCTACATATCCGGATACAGAAAGCATTTCTTCAACTGCACCTTTAGTTATCAGCTGTGTTTTTCCTTCCTTATCCCTCAAGACAACACTCATTCTTCTTCGATTAAAATCAAAAGGAATTTCGTCAATTTTTTCATATATATCCAATAGGTTATAAAAATCCTTATCTACGGCGCTTTCCAATATTGCAACATCAAGAAGATTTCTTAATCCGGTTTGATAATAGCTGTTAAGAAAGGCGTGACGTAAAACTCTGTCATCTTCATTTCCGTGAATATCGAGGTGCAGCTCCAATATAACCTGGTCCTTTGTAAGGGTCCCTGTCTTATCTGTGCAAAGCACGTCCATAGCACCAAAATTCTGCATAGAATTCAACTGCTTTACAACTGTTTTATGCTTAGACATGGAAAGGGCACCCTTTGCCAAATTTGCAGTTACTATCATCGGCAGCATTTCCGGTGTAAGACCAACTGCTACTGAT
>JBDHVM010000170.1:0-3834 GCA_039809725.1 Peptostreptococcus sp. | reverse complement strand
CGATAAAGCAATTGATAAATTTGTGATTGTATTTGATCGTGACAGCTATGAAAAGCCAGAGGACTATGTTGAGTTTATTGAAAAAGCAAGTGCCGACAATATCCTCACGGTGACTAGCCCGTGCTTTGAACTGTGGATGATATTGCATTATGAAGATGCTGTTGAAAAGTATGTTATGCCGAATGAAGATAGGTTATTTGAGAATGAAAAAGTTAGCAGGGCACATTCTTTTGCCAGTAATTTATTTTCTGAAATGTCAGGAATTAATCCTAAATCAGGATCTTTTTTCAATAAGTTAAAGAGTGGTATTGATCTTGCGATTAAGCAAGAGAAAGCATTAGAACAAGACATTTTAAGAATGGCAACAGAAATTGGATCAAATGTTGGTGTTTTAATTGAGCAGATGAGAGAAGATCCGAGGGATATATTATAACTTTTTAGACCATTTTCGTGAGGTTCGAAAATGGTCTGCTTCAGTTTGGATAAAGTATTTGCAATTGCATTGACGGAATGCGTTAGAACGAATAAAATAGTAATTGGAAATTATTATCAATAAATATGGTAATTTATCGGAGGGGAAAATATATGCTAGATGAGGGTGTTGTAGTTGAATCTAACTCCACTAATGAAGAAAATATTGATGTTGTAAAAATCTATATGGAAGGCTTTAACGGAAAACAAGAATTGAATAAAGCTGAAATAAATAAATACTTCAAAGTCTTATATGAAACATGCAATATAAATTTCCTCATTGGATCTGGATATTGTTTTGAAAAATTAAGAACACTTGGTGATTTAGAATCCTTAATAGAAAAGAATGGCCAAGAGAATTCGGATAATCATTCTAGAATGAGGTCTATTGAAGCGTTATTACTCTATGATTTTTTTAGAAATAGTATTTTTCCTCACAAGCAAGATATTGAGGAAAGAAGTTCTTTTGAAAATTCAAATAGATTTATTTCAAAATTGATTTCTTACATAAATGACCGTAATGACAAAAATCTTTTAAAACGAGTTAATCTATTCACTACAAATTATGATATGTTCTTTGAACTATCACTCGAAGCCAATCATGTTTATTACAATGATGGTTTTTCAGGTAGGCTAGCGCCTGTTTTTTCAACAAAAAATTATAATAGATTAGTTAAGCAAATCGTTCAAAATACTGAACGAGAGTCACAGATTCCAACCGTAAATCTTTATAAGCTTCATGGATCGTTGGCATGGACCAAGAAATCAAATGAGATAGGCTTCAATTTTATTCCAAGTGAGTTTTTATATGCAATTGAAGAAGCTGGAGCTGCTTTTGACGATGATAATTTTGTATACGAAAGAAATAACAGTCCTAGTGTATCAGATGCAATTGATACAATTAACATGCTTGGTATGGAGTTTGGAACAGATACTTTAAGAAAGGTTGAAGATTTTGTTAACGAATATAATAAACTTCATATTATAAATCCAACAAAGAAAAAATTTGAAGAAACCCTTTTGTCCAATGTCTATTATGATCTATTAAGAATGTATTCAAACGAACTGGAAAAGGACAATACAGTACTTTTCGTATTTGGATTTTCTTTTAAGGATGAGCATATTTACAGTATAACTAAGCGTGCATTATCAAACCCGTCGATGGTAATGTATATTTTTGTATTTAGTGAAACTGAGTTAGACAGTTTTAAACGGTTGTTCAAAGATCACCATAATGTATTTTTTGTCTATTGCTCAAATAAATTGATTGACTTGAAAGAATTTAATTCTTTAATGTTTGGTGAATAGTATGGACGATATCTTATTAGTCGGTGAAGTGATTGAAGTTGTTGGTATCAGTACAAAAGCAATCGTATATCAAGAAAAAAACACATCTAAGCTTTTGTATAAAGGGAAAATAATCAAAAATGTTGCTGTGGGTAATTATGTTAAGATACTGAAAGGTTATACTGAAATTATTGCCGTCATAGATGGTGAATATATTAAAGAAACTAAGAATTCGGATTCTTATAGCAAGTTTACAGATACATTTACTAGAGTCCTAGACCTAAAAATATTGGGGCATATTAATCAGGAAGGTGTGTTTAAAAAAGGAATTTACGAAACACCAATGATTTCAAACTATGTTTATGTACTTGAGGAAGATGAAGTGCAGAAAATCTTCTGTTTTAGAAAAGATACTGATCCAGTAATTGAGATTGGTAGAATATCAGGTTATGACAACTATAAACTGAACTTAGCTATTCAAAGACTATTTGCAAGCCATATAGGTATTTTTGGTAATACTGGAAGCGGAAAATCAAATACACTTGCAAAAATTTATTCTGAGTTGTTTGCTTCTGGATTAACAATCAGCAAGAGTAAGTTTATATTTATTGATTTTAATGATGAGTACATTTCGAATGAGGTATTAACTGATAGAAAGAAAGTATTTAAGTTAGACACTAGAGCGGGCGGTGGTGATAGATATCCATTACCGAGAGAAGTAATAGAAGATTCAGTATTTTGGTCAATTATACTTGATGCGACTGAAAAAACACAAAGACCTTTTCTTGAAAGAGTTCTGAAAAGTTACTCATATTATAAAAATTCTGAAATTGGATTTACCGATTTAATGAGAACTATTCATGAAAACCCTTCAAAGTTTAACAATGTAAAAACAGATATTGCTTACTTATTATTCAAGATCTATGGCGGGCAGTTAAGTAATTATGAAAAGTTATTTAATGAGCTAGAATACCATACGGTAGCAACTTGTTTATACGATAGGACAATACCCCAACATTTAAACACTATTGAGCAGTTAGAAAATAATATTAGGAATCGCATTCAACAGATTGGGTGTGAAGACATTATGATTTCAAAACAATGCAGTGATATTGATCCATTAGAATTATTTGCTATCATCCTATCATATAAACATATATATGAAATGCTCAAAGGGTATAGCAATGATGAGCACATTTCTCCAATGATGAAAAGATCTGAAAAACGTATTCAAGAAATTGCTAAAGTATTAGAATTTAAAGAAGTTATCGATAGCAGTTGCAATATAGAAGTTATTTCTATATCAAATTGCAACATATACATGAAAAAAATTGTACCTTTGTTGATTTGTAAAGAGGTATATGAAAAACAAAAGGTGGTTGGAAAAGGAACTCAAAGCCTTCATCTAATAGTCGACGAAGCGCATAATATTCTTTCAGAAAACTCAAATAGAGAAAGTGCTTCATGGAAAGATTATCGACTTGAAGTATTTGAGGAGATAATTAAAGAAGGACGTAAATTTGGCTGTTTTATCACAATATCAAGCCAAAGACCATCTGATATTTCTTCAACACTAGTTTCACAGCTACATAATTACTTTATTCATAGATTAGTCAACGATGAGGATTTGTTTACCATAAGAAAATCTGTTTCATTTTTAGATAAATCAAAGCAAGAAATGATACCAATCTTGTCTCAGGGACAGTGTATCTGCAGTGGCTTAGCATTGGATTTTCCTGTGAATGTTCAAGTGGATGAACTACTAGATGCCCAGAAACCGAACAGTAAGGATCTTAATATTATTGATTTATGGCAGCCAGAAGATTCTAGTAATTCAGCAATATAGAACTACACAGTGCTATATTGGCAAAATTTTGTTAACCGAGGTGCATTTTATGTATGAATACATGACCGTAAAAGAAACCGCAGAAAAATGGGGACTATCCGTCAGGCGTGTTCAACTTCTTTGTGTAGCAGGACGAATTGAAGGAGTCATTAAGCATGCTTCAGTATGGGCAATACCAAAAGATGCAAAGAAACCTAAAGACGAACGAATCGTTACAGGTAAATATATAA
>JBDHVM010000169.1:0-3843 GCA_039809725.1 Peptostreptococcus sp. | reverse complement strand
CAATGATATGGGCAGCTGCAGCAATGGGAATTTACCATACAGCAATTCCAGCTGAACTTGTTGGAAAACCAGCTGTTATAGGTTTAGTTGCAAATGATATGCTTGGAACAGTAGGTGGATTTATAGCTATATTAGGTGTAATAGTTCTTCCTATTACATCAGGAGATACTTCTTTACGTGCAGCTAGATTAATGATTGCAGATGCTATAAAGTATGATCAGTCAAAGGCAAAGAACAGAGTAATACTTTCAACATTTATATTCTTACCTGTTATTGCAATATTAGTATTTGCAAAGCTTAATGCACAGGGATTCAATATATTATGGCAGTATTTTGCTTGGGCAAATCAGACAATAGCAGTGTTTGCTTTTGCTATGATTACTCTATATTTATTTAAACATAAGAAACCGTACATAATTTCTTTGTTACCAGGAATGTTCTATACATTCATAATTTCTGCATACTTGTTAGGTGCAAAAATAGGATTTGGACTTCCACAGGGAACAGCAAATATTATTGGGCTTGTATTAGCAATTATATATGCAGGCGTAATAATAAAATCTGGAAAGAACAGCTTGGCAAGTGAAGAAAGATTGAGTGCTTAAAGAGTTATAAAATGGATTTAAAATTGATAACGTTGATGGTAATAAAACCTATAATCGTTTTTGCGAATATGGAAAATTACGGTCAGCGTTATTTTTTTAGTATTTACATTAGTATATTTTGTCTGTAAAATAGATAGAAGGTTGTTTAGGTTTTACAAGAGACTAATAATATTAAACAAGGATGATAGAATGAATAACAAAAATATAAGTTATGAGAGAGATAAAAGATTAAGAGAAGTTTATGAGTCTGCTTTTTTAAATACTTCAAAAGAGGTTCAGTACTTGGTGCTGATTTCAACTAAATCATTGTATAGCGAAATGACGAACTCATCGGTGATTTTGGACTTGAAAAGGTTAGAGGATGAGCTTAAATACTTTGAACATTATTCAAATATGTCTGAAAAAAACTTACTCATTTTTTTTATTCCTTTGATAATATCAAATAGGAGCTTTGGTGGATATTCAGAGAATCTTTTGAAAGTCGTGGATGTATTGACAAAAAGCTACAAAATCAGTGATAGTTGTAAGTATGAATATTTAATAGGTGTTTTTTGCTATGATTTCATTATCAGATCATTACTGGTAGATAATAAAAGAACTTTCGAATATATGATAGAAAGCTTAAAGGATGAGTTAATTAATTATAATATTGAGTTCAACATCAAGTCAGAAAACGTCAAGTTTCAGATGGCAAAAATTAAATATATTGAATTAATTTATAAATTAGTAAGTAGTGACAAAGATGAAAGTAAAGTGATAGATGAAGAAATGACAATTTTAGATTTAATGAGGTTTGCATTTGATGTAAAAGGTGAACTTGAAAAGGATGATAGGGGTATTGATAAACAAGACAAAAATAATACTACGGTAGATGTCGTAGCAGATAAAGTAAGGTTAAGTACCAAAGATAAAAATCTATCTGGTGGAAATAGTGTTTTGATGACCATAATATATTTGATGGGGTATAAAATTGAAGGTGAAATTGAAAATTACAGATTTATCGAAAATATGTCAAATTATATTTTAAAAGTTAAGAATCTGGAGATAAAGACAAAGAGATATTCAGGAAGTGAAAATTTAAATAAATTTTCATTGGCAAAGACTGGGGATATTATTGAGGATCCTATTTTAAACAAGTCAGTTATTATTGACAAAAAAATAGAAAATGAGAAGAGTATTGTTACAGTAGAAACAAAAACTGGAAGATATGACTTGAAATTTTAGATAATCAAATGAGAAAATAATTATTAAATACATTATAGAGAGGATAAATATAGTGCCTTTGAAATAGGATTTTATGTATACAAATGATAATATTATATTAAATAAATTAAGTATGAAAAGTAAAGAAAAATGTTACAGTTTATAATTCTCTGGGTATAAGAGAATGTAGCTCTATTTTTATTTTGAAAGGATAAGGATAAATGAAGAGTAGAATCGATAAATATATGCTAGTGAAATCTGAAGAGTTGGTTTTTATTACGATTGATGAAACGGCAAAACTTGATATTTCAGGGTATATACTACCAAAAGAGGGTTTAAAAGCACCTATAAATAGCAATGTTTTGGTTAAACAAATTAAGAATAATGTTGCACAAGAGGCAATAAGCATTATGTCAATAATTGATGCTATGCTTTATATGGAGGGAATTGATGATAAATTTATCTACAATGATGAATATGATAAATTTATTGACGCATTCGCTGAAAAAACAGCATTTGATGTAAAGCAATACTTAGGTTACATTGCAAATGAAAAGTACAACGAGGGTGAAATTACTGATGCACTTGTATATATGAGATCATTTTTGAGAAGAGATGGCTCTGATATAACAGGTTTATACCAATATTCAATAATGTGTCAGGAGATGAGTTTAAGATATCAAAAAGATGAAGATACAAAAGCGATGAATGATTTTCTATTGGAAGCCTTGCATAATCTTGAAAAAATTATAGAACTAGAAGAAAGATTTTCGTTGGCTTACTACCAATTAGGTTTTCACTATCTAAACCAAAAGCAGTTTATAAAGGCAAAACTTACGTGGGAAAGAGCTCTGGACATAGGTATTGACGAAGAATTAAGTATAGAAATTCAGGATAACCTTGAAAAAATTAACTTCAAAGTACAGTATGAAGAAGGTTATAATTTAGTTTTTCAAGGTAAGGGTGAAGAGGGGCTTAGAAAGTTGCTTCCATTGGAGGAACAAAATCCAGACTGGTGGAATCTATTATTTATTATAAGTCTTGCGTATAAGTCATTAGGAGAGCGTGAAGAAGCAAAGAAATATCTTGAGAAAATTTTGATAACAAGACCTACTCAAGTTGATACTTTGGTGGAGTTGTCGCTTTATTTTGCAGAAGAAGGCAAAATGGACAAGGCAATTGAGTTTTTGACAAAAGCTCATAAGCTAAGAAAAGATGACCCAGATATTCTATGCAATCTAGGTATGGCATATTTACATAACGGAGATTATGATGAGGCAAAACATTATATTGAAAGAGCTTATGCAATAAATCCTCAAGATGAAGTTACGATTGCGTGTATGAATCAACTTTAAAAAAAGATAAAACGGCGTCAAAAATCGATTTGCAATAAACCGAAGGGATGTGATTTTATTCAATCATTAGGATTAGGAACAAGTATAAACTTTCTGATGGTGTTTCTAGAAGGATTAGTATCTTTCTTTTCACCATGCGTAATACCATTGATACCACTGTATATGGGATATTTGGCAGGAAGTGCAAAAACAGAAAATGAAGACGGAACAATAGGATATGAAAAAAAATCGATCCTGCTACATACAATATTTTTCGTATTGGGAATATCGGTGGCATTTTTCATACTGGGGCTAGGATTTTCAGCTTTAGGATCTGCAGTCAAGGAATACAGGGACGTAATTTCAAAAGTCGGAGGTTTATTAATAATCCTTCTTGGACTTAAGCAAATTGGAGTTTTGAAAATAAATTTCTTGAATAAAGAAATAAGAATGAATAAAAAAGCAAAAGTTGGAAAAATGAATCCAATAACGGCTTTTGTAATGGGATTTGGATTTAGTTTTGCATGGACTCCATGTGTAGGACCTGCTTTAGCGTCTGTTTTGATTTTAGCATCAAATGCAAAGAGTGTCCTTGAGGGGAATTTGCTAGTGTTAGTATATGCGATAGGATTTGTTATTCCATTTATATTCTTAGGATTATTCACTGGACAGACACTAAACTTTATAAAGTCTAAACCTAA
>JBDHVM010000168.1:0-3847 GCA_039809725.1 Peptostreptococcus sp. | reverse complement strand
TGTACAAACAATGATTCGTACACTCCCTGCATTTCGTTGTTGAATTTGAATTTCAGGGTGTAGGTGCTTTCGCCACCCGTGCGGAAACCGATGTAGGTATCGTTCAGGTTATTGTCGGTATTCACCTGCATGCGTCGGTTGTCGGCATCCAGAGCGAAGAGTTGGACATTGTCGGTGCTCAGGGTTTTGTATCCGTCCCAGCCTGCATCGTAGCTTTTGGTAGTGCCCGGGGCAGTAATCAGATACACGCGGTCCGAACCGCTTTCGCCAATCACGTCCATGGTAAGCAAGGGTTTGATGTCGTTAGCCACGGGAGCTTCGGCTCGTTTTATATGCATGGCTTCATTGGCATAAGTCAATGTTCCGCGATTTACAGTTGCATAGCGGAATTTGAAACTTGTAGGAGTTGCATCTTCACTTGCTTTCACCATAAATCCCTGCATGGAGGGTATTTGAGTTATTCCGATTGTATTGGCTGGAAGAATCGGAACACTTGTATAAGTACCGGGTTGGGTTCCCAGTTGACTTGCTCCGTTATTCGTCAGCCAGTCCTGCCGGCTTCCGGTGTTATAAAGATAGATGGTTTGAGCCAGATTGGTGAAGTCTTCAGGGAGCATTTTACTGATAAATATTGGCGCTGCATACGGATTAGCCAGTATGTAATTGCCGCGTGCGTATGTTCCCACAGGGGAGATAGTCAGAGATAATGTAAAATCTACATCTGCTACAAGTGGTCCTTTGAACACGTAAGGATTTGTACCGGCATTATCAAATATGGTCTGCGGTTGGGTAATTTCATATCCAAAGTACGTTATGACATTTTCACTCAAACCCACATCCCGCCATTTTTCCTGATTGCTTGATGGGTCAACCCAGGTTTCTTCGTATTTACGCACAATGGTATTAACCAAAGGGTCGCCGCCATAGATGCTTCCCTGTACGTTGGGCCCGAATAGGTTGCTCAATGTTTTATTCCTTACAGGAGTACCGAAGTACTGCCATACTCGCGGCCAGGTGCCGGTGCCGGGTTTGGATATAGAAGCAAATTCCACACTTGCCTGTACGGCCGGGTTTAGAGCCGGATAGTTGAATATCAGTGCTCCGTTGGCCTGCCCGGGTTCTGATTCTAACAGCAGACGTTCCGGAGCATTGTTGGTAGCTGTTTCGTTTATTTTCAAAGTTTTACCCGTTGGGATAATCAGCGCTTTATCCGATATATTGATAAGTTTTCCTATCTGCCTGTCTGTATCGAGTATCAGGTCACGCTGAGCTGCTGATGTGTAATTAGCCGTGGTGGCAAAAATGACATCATCGTCAATGAGATCAGCACCGGAGCCTGTTCCGGGTATTCCATACGTCCAGTTGCCGGCAACAGCCCAGTCGGTACTGATATTACCCAGCCAATAATTCGGATAAATCAGCGGAACCAAAACCGTAACTTCGTTATTCGCTAGATTCTTGTCGTTTAATGTGGCAGAATATACCGTTGCCTTATTACTCAATATTGAACCACCCATGTTGAAAGTTATACCACCTACTGTTACTGTAAATGTTAAGGGAGTGTTTCTCGGTAGGGCATTATTCAGTGTCCAGGTAACAGTGTGATTAGTTGAATTATAGGTTCCACCAGGTGTACCATCATGTTTTGTACTCGATATATAGCTAACTCCAGCGGGTAGATAGTCTATCAGGTTGTATTGTCCAGTATGGTTTGCATCACCGATATTGTTTACTATAATAGTATATGTCACAGTAGCACCCGGACTAATTGCAGCTGATACAGGGCTTGGATTTGCCGTTTTTGAAATGCTAAGATCCGGTAGATTTGCCACATACACATCATATGTGTCCTGGTTATCTGGAAAGTTAGCGTCATACGCAATATGTGGAACTCTGTAGTTCAGTATATTTACTGTATTGGGAATTCTGGTGGTACCTTCCGGAAAAGTAGTGTTTTTAACCTGTAATGTATAACTTATGCTATCTACATATCCAATCGCCATAGGACCTGAGAACTCCCAGGTGAGGTTTCCGGAGGCATCAGTTGCACCATTCGGATCGACCACTGTCATGTACTCATCGTTGTAGTTATCTATTATCTTTACGTTGTCTCCCTGGAAATTTCCTTTATTACCATATCTTATTTTATAAGTAACTATATCACCTTGTTCTGCATAAGTTACATTTGCTGTTTTATCCACCCATAAGTCCTGAGCAGAGTTAATCAGCGTATTCTCATACCAGATATCAAAAGGCTCTGTACCTGCATCCGGATTGGTTAATGCTAATGTATTGGTGATATTGGTATTGTTGGGTGTATTGTCAGCCACTTTCACCGTTATGTTAAAAGTCGTCAAACCGTAAGGTAAACTACTGAAAGTCCATACGTTATTACCGGTCAGCGTGTAAGGAACAGCGCTTCCGTTGTGATGTGGTTCTGTGCTGCTAATGTATGATACCAGTGAGGGATATGATTCGGTTAGCGTAATATCTGATACCGGTAAGCCGTTGTTCTGATTATCTGTGAATGAATTATACAGAATTACCTGATACGTAAGTGTAGCTCCGGATTGAACCGGATCGGGTGTGTCAATTTTGTAGGCAGTTGCAAATAAATATTCCGGGCAATTACCACCGCAAATATCAGTGGTATAGTCGTTGTAGAATGGCTCACCACAAGCTACAGGAGTGGCTGTAACTCTCGTAATATTCGGATCATGAGGATTGTCAATGCTGGGATTAGTTCCAGTATTGGAGACTAATTTCATGACTACAAGAGTTGAAAGTCCTGGTTTAACCCATTCAGTCATGTTGTTGTTCAGTGGATTCCCATCCAAATCTTCAAAACTTGGAATTAAATACGAACTGGTTGCTGTAGGAATATATTCTGCAGAAAGTTGCCACCTGTTCCAGACATTTCCCGTATTCGCTACTGAGATAACGTATTTCAATTCACTGTTGGAAGCAGATTTAATAATACCTGTGGCATTACTCAAAGTTCCCGTACAGGTTTGACTCATGATTGTATTTACCTCATTGCTTGGTACTTCTGTTGTTACTTCGTCAGATTTAATGTATGCTGTATTGTAAATGGTATACGGTGAGGTATGAAGATACAGTCCATCAGGATAATATTTTTCTTGCCCCAGCTCTGTATTAAGCTGGCTTCCCAAAACTCCGGCCTTGCCATACACGTAAATAACACCTGTACCGGCATTGAAATTTTCCAAAGCGGGAATCTGATCTTTTGTCCAGGTTATTTCTCCCGTGAGAGGATTGAAATCACCTTCGGGTGAAGAACCCATATATACCCCGTCGAATGCAGGCAGTGGATCTCGTATCACCACATTGTGCTGAATAGTAGTACCGGTATTTTTATACTCGATTCTGTAGGTTATCATCTGATCGGGATGAGCTTCAGGGGTGGCTTCTTTAGTTATAGTGAGCTGTGCGCTCGCATATCCTGCTGCAGCCAGCAGGATCATCATGAAAAGTAGTTTCTTCGAACTACGCTTCAGCAGGTTGTAAAAATTTTTCATATTCATTAGATTTAAATCAATTTATCAATCTTTTTTTCTGTGTTAAGTGGGTTCAAAATTACCGCCGGTTCAGGCTTTAAGCAAGAAAACAGGCGGGACAAAAGTGGGACAAATGAAGTCCGGTCCAATATAACGCTGATTATTAACGATTTTTGCGTTTCCGCCCGTTAGCAGGCTGAAGCTTCTCAGACATTCAAAAATTCTTAAGCAATCAGCCACACCTATTTCTGAGCAACAATCACTTGCTGCAGCAGTTAGTACGCAAATATAAAGGAATAGAAGATGGGTCAGTTGTCATAACAACAAAA
>JBDHVM010000167.1:0-3872 GCA_039809725.1 Peptostreptococcus sp. | reverse complement strand
TATAATCTGTATCTACGCATATTTTATGAAGAATGCAAGGGATTTTTGGGTGCTTTCAATGTTAGTGGCAAGTTCACAAGGTGGAATTCAGGCTTTAAGTAGATCATATTTTGCAAAAATGATACCGAAAGAAAACTCAAATGAGTTTTTTGGATTTTACAATATATTTGGAAAATTTGCGGCAATAATGGGACCGTTTCTAGTTGGGGTGACGACACAAATATCAGGTGACGTTAGAAATGGTGTTCTCAGTCTAATAATGCTGTTTTTGATAGGTGGTGCAGTTCTTTTAAAAACAAAATAAAAGTAAAATATTTATTGACAATAAGGTTAATTCAATGATATTATCTAGTTACTTAAACCAGATAATGAAGTATTAAAAATAAAGTATAAACTATTATTATGAAATTACAATAGTTTTTGGAGGTATTACGTTGATTAATGAAATTGAATTAGCTAGGATAAATAATCTAAAAAATCTTAGACTTCCGAGGTGGAATGAACTTCCTGAGTTTGAAATTTATAATGATCAGCTCATTAGCATAGTTGAGGGTGCATGTAAAGATTTATATGAGGAGGGGGAAAAAATAATTACTCCTTCGATGATAAATAACTATGTCAAATGGAATGTTTTGACAAAACCTATAAAGAAAAAATATGAAAAAAGGCATTTAGCTTGTTGCATCGTAATAACTTGCCTAAAAACTCTAATTAGTATCAATAATATCAAGATAGGGATAGAAGTTCAGACAAAACATTTGGGAATAGAAAGTGCATACAACTCATTTTGTGATAAGTTAGAAGAAGGTATGGATTTGATTTTTGGAAATTATTTACAGACAATCGATAAGGAAGTTTTGCTTGGATTTAAAGGATTTAAAGAGGAAAGGGTAGAAAAAATTACTAAGACAATTGAGGAAGAAGAGCATGGACTACTGATTATATCTTTGATAACTGAAGCTTTGTGCAGTAAAATTTTAACTGAGATAATATTAAATTGTAGAAAAAGAGAAATGAACAGTGAGGGAGGAAAAGAATTTGAATAATAAAATAGCTATAATGGTGGACTCTGCAGGGGATATATCTCCAGAAAAAGCTTCGGAAATGGGTATTTATCTTTTACCGCTTTGGATTAATTACAAAGGTGAATCGTATCAAGATGGACATATAGATGATATTACGAAGTTTTACTCAGAACTTGAACAAGAAATGCCTAAAACGAGCACTCCTTCTATAGGAGAAATCAATGAGTTATTTGAAAAAATTAAAAATGATGGATTTGAAAGCTGTATAGTTATAAACATTTCTTCTGCACTTAGTGGTGTACACAATTCAGTGAAAATAGCTGCATCAGATTTTGAAGGTTTAAAAATAGAAACAATAGATTCAAAAAATATAGGTATTGCCACAGGATTTTTATCTTTATACGCAATGCAATTAGTAAATGAAGGTCAAAGTTTTGAACATATAGTCGAAAAGCTAAGAGAGAAAGTGAAAGAGTCAAAGGTATTTTTCTCTGTAAAGACGCTAAAATATCTTATTGAGGGTGGAAGAATTGGAAAAGTATCGGGTAAAATAGGTGAACTTTTAAAGATAAAACCAATTATTAGTTGTGATGTAGATGGAGTATATTATACCGTTGAAAGACATAGAGGAGAAAAAAAATCAAGAGCTAGAATGGTTGAAATGATACGGGAACTGGCAAATAAATCTTCAAAGTACTATATAGCAATATGTGACGGATATGCAAAAGATGAAATAAAAGAAGTGAAAGAAAGTATTCATGATTTGATTCAAAATGCGGAATATTTTTCTGAAGGTCAAATTACCTCAACATTGAGTATACATACTGGACCGGGGTTAGTTGGAGTAGGATTTTTTCCAATTGATTAGAAATAAAATTAGAAATACATAAATATTTAATATGTTTCACTATGTTTCGAAAATCGTTAATTGTTTCGAAACATAGTGATTTTTATTTGTTTTTAGTTTGTTTTCTGTGCTGGATTTCCCAATGTTGGCTTTCTTATAAATGAAAAAAAGCATATCGAAGTAATTGTAGCAGATGTAATATCAGCAAAAGGAGCTGAATACAAAATTCCTTTTAATCCCCAAATGCTTGAAAAAATAACAATACATGGCATTAATACAAACATCTGTCTCGTAAGTGTAAGAATCATTGCTCTAGTAGGCTTTCCTATTGCTTGAAAGAAATTTGCCCCAATTATCTGAAGCCCAACTACTGGAAGGCAAAGCATCCAAGTTTTTAAAGCGAAAACACCAAATTTAAGCAGCTTTGGATCTCTGTTAAACATACCTACTAAAAGATCGGGAAACAGATGAATTATAATAAAACCAAGTGTTGATATTAAAGATGCAAAAATAATCGCAGTTTTAGCAGCTTGTCTAACCCTATCGAATTGTTTGGCTCCGTAATTAAAACTCACGATGGGTTGAAGTCCCTGATTCATACCAATAATAGGAAGGATAAGAAGTGTCTGTAAACTGTTTACAATTCCTATACCTGAAACGGCAATATCTCCTCCATGAATAACTAGGGTATGGTTTAATAGTAGTGATAATGCACTGTTTGCAAGCTGTAGCATAAATCCAGGAAGTCCAAGAGATGTTATTTCAAGAACTAGTTTTTTTTCTAAAACCATATTTTCCTTTTTTATTCTGTGAACAGCACTTTTTTTCAAAAAGTGGTGAGTACTCCATATCATAGAGGCTAGTTGAGATACAATCGTTGCGATAGCAGCACCACTCATACCCATTCTAAAACCGTAAATAAGTATAGGGTCTAAAATAATATTTAAAATAGCACCAAAAAACATAGTTATCATTGATAAATTTGGTTTTCCGTCTGCTCTTAAAAAGTTATTCATTCCCATTGCTACAACTTGAAAAACTGTACCTAAAAATATAATTCTCATGTATTCAACAGAGTAAGGGAGTACGGTTTTACTAGCTCCAAATAAAATCAAGAGATCTTTTAAAAAAATTTCGCCAATCACAGTTATTATTAGTGCTACTACTATTAAAAGAGTAGTAGCATTTCCTAAAACTCGGTCAGCTTTTTTTAAATCTCCTTTTCCAAGGTTAAGTGAGAAAAGTGTCGCACCACCTTGTCCAAATAGTATTCCAATAGACATCATTATTATCATTGCGGGGAAACATATAGTAATTGCAGCTAAACCATTTGCGCCAAGATCGGGGCTATTACCAATAAATATTCTATCCACCACGTTATATAGTGCATTTATAGTCATACCAATGATTGCAGGAACTGAAAATCGGTAAAGTAGTTTTGAAATTTTTTCATATCCCAAAGGATTTTTTAATGTTATTTCTTTTTCTAATTTTGCAGTCTTATCCATGTTTCTATTTTTTACCTCCTTTTTCATTTATATAACTCTCCACATTGGAGACCATTCTACAAAGAAACTTATAAGCTTGTTCTTTTTCATCATTTGTCATATCTCTTGTTAGTATTTCGTTCCAATTATCCAAAACTTCGTAAATATGTTTTTTATTCTCATAAGATTTTTCCGTTAAGTATATGAGATTTACACGTTTATCATTTTGATCTTTTTTTCTAATTATAAAGCCTTTTTTTTCTAGTGATCCCATGACTCTGGCAGTAGTTGCCTTGTCAATATTGAAATACTTTGATAAAGTTTCCTGTGATATTCCGTCCTCCTCAAAAAGTGCCATCAAAAAAGGTTGCTCAGCAGCGTTTAAATCATACTTATTCAAATGGAAGTTTTTATGTTTATAAGCTTTTCTAGAAAGTATAGAAATCAGCCTACCTGGGTTCTTTTTCATCTTAATCCTCCTACAAGTTAGTTTTTTTATATGTAATGTGTAAT